>CAINFA010000062.1 GCA_903847955.1 uncultured Actinomycetes bacterium | reverse complement strand
GTGAAGCCGTTGCTGCTACCGCCCTGGGCGTAGGTGAAGGTGGCTGAGCCGGCGAGGGTGACACCACTGCCGAGGCTGAGCGGCGTCGCTCCGGTGGTGGCCGTCAGCGTGCCGCCGATGGTGCCGGCGGTGTCGCTGATGGAACCGTTGACCGAGAGGTTGCCCGCCGAACCCAAGGCGATGGTGGCGTTGGTCAAGGTGGCCGACCACGTGGAGCTCGAGGTGTAGCTGAAGGTGGCCGATGCCGAGAGGGCCGAGCCGACCGCCAAGGTCAGGTTCCCGGTGAAGCCGTTGCTGCTGCCGCCCTTGGCGTAGGTGAAGGTGGCTGAGCCGGCGAGGGTGACACCACTGCCGAGGCTGAGCGGACTCGACCTAGTGGTGGCCGTCAGCGTGCCGCCGATGGTGCCGGCGGTGTCGCTGATGGAACCGGTTACGGCCAAGTTGCCCGCTGAGCCCAAGGCGATGGTGGCGTTGGTGAGCGTGGCCGACCACGTGGAGCTCGAGGTGTAGCTGAAGGTGGCCGTGGCGGTGAGCGCAGACCCGACGGTCAAGGTCAGGTTGCCGGTGAAGCCGTTGTTGTTGGCCCCTTGGGTGTAGGTGAAGGCGATCGAACCACCCAAGGTGACCCCTTCACCCAAGGCGAGGGGCGTGGTGCCAGTGGTGGCGGTCAGCGTGCCGCCGATGGTGCCAGCGGTGTCGCTCAGCGAGCCAGTCACCGTCAGGTTGCCGACCGTCCCGATCGGCAGCTGCACCGGGTTGGTGCTCGATCCGGCCGAGAGCGACCAGCTGTTGGCGTCGGTGTACGCCACCGACATGGGGATGGAGATCGAGCCGATCGACACCGTGACCGCACCGGTCAGGCTGACGGACTTGGTCGCCCCGGCGTAGGTGAAGCCGAGCGAGCCCGACAGGCTCACGCCATCACCCAGGTTCAGCGGAGAGGCACCGGTGGACGCCGTGAAGCTGCCGGAGATCGTCCCGGCCGCATCGCTCAACGAACCAGTCCCGCTCAGCGATCCGGCAGTGCCGAGGTTCACCTGCACCGGGTTGGCCGCCGTACCGAGCGACAAAGACCAGGTCGAGGTGTTGGTGTAGCTGAGGGAGGTCGGGATGACCAAACTCCCGGCGGTCACCGTCAAGGTTCCCGTCAACGCAGCAGCCGTGGCCGTGGGGTTGTAGGTGTAGCTCGCTGTTCCCGCCAAGTGGACGCCGCCACCGAGGCTGAGCCCGGCGGAGGGCGTCGCGGCTGAGATGGTGCCCGCCAGGGTGCCAGCGGTGTCGATCAGCGAACCCGACACCGTCAGGTTGCCCAAGGTCCCGAGCGGCAGCGAGCCGCCGAGGTCGATCTCCCAGTCTTGGGTGTCGGAGATCTCAAAGCCGGTGGCGGCCAAGGTGGTCGTCCCGATGGTGATCCCAATGGAACCGTTCAGCACGGGAGATGCGGCGTTGGCGTTGTAGGTGAACGAGAGACTGCTCGTCATGGTCACCCCGCCACCCAGGCTGAGCCCGGATGGTCCGCTGCCGAAGGCCACGGTGCCACCGATGGTGCCGTTGGTGTCTGCGATCGACCCCGAGGCCAGCAGGCTCCCTGCGCTGCCGAAGGGGATGGCGTCTGGGCTCGACGGCGTGCCGAAGGAGAGGGACCAGTTCGAGCTGTTGGAGTAGCTCAAGATCGGGTTGACGGTCAGCGAGCCGATCGAGGCGGTGAGGTCGCCGCTGAAGGTCGGTGCTGTCCCCGTTGCGGTGAGCCCGAAGGAGAACTGCCCCGAGATCTGCACCCCATCTCCGAGCTGCAGCCCGCTGAGGGGGGTGGCAGCGGTGAAGCTCCCTGACAGGGTGCCTGCGGCGTCGGTGATGGTGCCGCTCAGGCTGAGCGAGACGCTGCCGAGGCTCAGCGTCGCCCCCTGCAGCGTGGCGGTCCAGTCACTGGAGTCGGTGTAGCTCAGCGCGACGGTGGCGGTCAGGCCGTCGAAGGCGGCCGTGGCGGTGCCGGTCCACGGCCCACTCGTGGGCCCCGTCACCGAGATGTTGGACAAGGTGAGGCCAGGGAAGGTCAGCGTCACCGGCGGGGCCGTACCGGGCTTCTTGGTCGAGCCCTGGATGGCGCGGGGCGCCACCGGCACTGCACTCGTGGCGCTCCTCGAGGCGATGCGATGGTGCGTGGGGACTGCCAAGGTGCCAGAGATGACCTTGGACGATGGTGCCGCTGCACTCGACGGGGCGCCCTTGGATGCGGCGCTCGACGGGGTCGAAGGAGATGGGTTGGTGGTGGCGATCTGGATCGCCGGCGTACCGGGCTTGACGATGTTCACGAGGGCGAAGTTGGCCCCCTTGGCCGAGCCGTCGTTGGTGACGGCCTCGACGCCGACCACTCCGAAGGTGGGAGCCGTCCCCGGCGGGGCCCGCAAGGTGATCGGGTAGACGCTGATGCCGTCACCGGCGATGGGAGCATCGTGGCGACAGGTCACCGTGCCACTGCCGGCGGGACAGGTCCAGCCATCGACGTGCACCGGATCGATGGAGGTGCCCTTGGGCAGCACGAGGGAGTTGGTGAGTCCGCTGGGCGCACCGTTGGTGGCTTCCTCGCCGATGAGCACCTGGCGAGCGCTGCCGATGGTCAGTGACTGCCCACCGGGCGTCTTGACCGAGACCTGGAGGCGGACCGGCAGGTGCTGCACCACGTGCAGCTGCTGGCTGAAAGCGCTCGAGACGGCCTCTCCGTAGGGACCGACCTCCACCAGCGAGGTGCTCCACTGTTTGGCGACAGCCGTGCTCCCCACACCATCAGCGGTTGCTGGCGTTCGGTAGGACAAGATCAAAGGCGTCGAGCTCGCACCAGCCGGGAGGCTCGGGCCGGTGTAGCTACAGGTGGGCTCACCCTCTTGAGGCCCGGCGCACGTCCACGTGGCAGGCGCCTCGTTAGTCCAGCCGGCGATCAGCCCGGGTGGGAGGGGGTTCTCGATCTCGGCCAGCGACTGGCCTGGGACTGCGGTGGCAGTGGTGGTTCCCTGGTTGCGGAGGCCGAGCTCAATGGCGCCAGAGGCACCAAGCCCGAGGGTTGGGTAGCTGCTGCGCAGCACCGCCAGCTGGGCCACACCGCTCGGGCCAACCGCCACGGGCACCGTCGTGGTCATCGGGGCGCCACCGGGCAACTGGCCGGTGACGGTGATGGGGCTGGCCACGACCGATCCCTGGGTCAGGTTGTTCTCGACCACGACGGCCACGTAGAGCCCGTCGCTTGGCACCCAGGTGGCGTCGAACGAGGCCATGTTGAGCGCGGTGGTGCAGGTGGCGTGCTGGCCGTGGCCATGGCAGTGCCAGGAGAGATCGATGCGGTGCCCCGTGCGACCGTCGAAGGTCTCGAGGCCCTTGACCACGATGTGGCGCGGCACCGACACCTCGAGGCTCGCCGTACCGGCCTGCGCCTCAACGCCGACGGGCTCGGTCAGGTCGATGCCAACGGGGTCCTCGAGTGCAGCGTGCAAGGTGACGAGGTCGATCCGCTGGTTGCTCAGGTTGACGATGGCGACGTTGGTCGGCGTGGTCGACGCTGCCGCCCCTTCGCCGAGGCCCACCAACGATGCCAGCACCACCGAGGTGGCGACCGCACCGCGGGAGATCCGATGGGGTCCAGTACCAGGACGCATCGCCGATCGGAGCCATCGACGTGGACCCATGAACTTCCTCCCCGCGCGCACGGCTGGACGCTACAAGGGTGGACGCCGCTTGTCACGTAGTGCGAAGAACCCCAGTTCAGCGCCTCGACGAACAACTCGGCGCCGCCGTGGGTCCCTCCACCTCAGCTTCGTCTGACGAGCTCGCGCTCAGTCAGGGAGCACTCGGGCCGTGGCGCTTCCCTGGAAGACCACCACCCCGGCTTGGTTGGTGGTCGCTACCTCGAAGTTGGCCACCGCCTCGCCCTCGGTGTGCTCGATGGAGGTCAGGGTTGCCCGGGCCACCAAGGTGTCTCCTGGCCACACCTGGGAGGTGAAGCGGCCGCCGTAGCTCAGCAACTGCCCGTCACCGACGAGATCGGTGATGAGCTTGCCGGTCATCCCCATGGTCAACATGCCGTGAGCGAAGACCGAGGGGTACCCCGCCACCTGGGTGGCGAAGACCTCATCGGTGTGGATGGGGTTGTAGTCCCCCGAGGCCCCGGCGTACTGCACGATCTGGGTTCGGGTCAGGTTGTCGACCACCACCTGCTCGTGGACTTGGCCAACAGCGAGCGCACTGGCACGCAGCATCTCAAGCCTCCTTGACCGGCTGGGCGGTGAGCACACCAACGGCTCTGGCGGTGACCACCAGCGAGCCATCTGCTCCTCGGTACTCGGTGATGGACTCCGAGAACCGCAGCAGTCCACCCTTGCGACCCTGCTTCTCCCAGGTCTCCCCCGCGCGGGTGGACACGGTCAGCACCTCACCCACGAGCAGTGGCCGGTGGTAGGTGAAGTGCTGCTCGGCGTGCAGCCCAGAGCCTCGGCCACCACCACCCGAGGACGGTGCGGCCTCACCTGTGGCCTCGGCCTCCTTGGCCCGCTCGGCCGCCTCGGTCATCGCCACCGACGGCGTGGCACCCGACCCGAACCAGGTCACCCCAGGACGGGGCCGGAGGGGGTAGGTGGGATCGAACTGGGCACTGGCTTGGACGAAGGTCGGGGGTGCGAGACAGGCCCCGAAGGTGCTCTTGGCGCCGACCTCGGGGTCGGCGTAGATCGGGTTCTCGTCTCCAATGGCACGGGCGAACATCAGCACGTGGCTGGACTCAACCGGGAAGCGCTCTGCGGCCATGGTTCCTCCTAACCCAGCGTGGCGGAGGTGCCGAGCACGAGGCACCCCGCCGCCATGAACATGCCGCCCACCCCTTGGGCCACGGACAGCTCCACACCCTCCACCTGGGCTGCTGCCTCGCCGCGCAGCTGGCGAACGGACTCTTGGACCAAGAACATGCCGTACATCCCGGTGTGGGTGTAGCTCAGCCCACCTCCATTGGTGTTCATCGGCAACGAGCCCCCGGGGGAGGTGTTGCCCTCCTCGATGAAGGCCCCCGCCTCGCCTCGACCCACGAAGCCGAGGTCCTCGAGGCCGTAGATGGGCAGGTGGGCGAAGGCGTCGTAGATCATGAGGTGGTCGACGTCGCTGGTGGTGATCTGTGCTTGGTGGAAGGCCAGCTGCGAGGACAAGCGGAAGGCCTTAGACCGGGTGAAGTCCTCCATCTGCGACACCAAGGGAGTCTCCATGGCCTCCCCGGTGCCGAGCACGTAGACCGGGGGCTTGGGCCGATCGGCCGCACCCTCGACGGCCGAGACCACCAGTGCTCCCCCTCCGTCGGTGACCACGCAGCACTCGAGCAGGTGCATGGGGTAGGCGATCATGGGCGAGGCGAAGACGTCCTCAACCGTGATGAGGTCACGGAACTTGGCCCGCGGCACCATGGAGGACCACCGGCGCTGGGCCACCGCCACCGACGCCAACTGCTCGTGGGTCAACCCGGTCTCGGCCATGAAGCGCAGCACGCCCATGGGGAACATGGTGGGCGGCCCCAGCACGCCGTAGGGGACCTCGAACTGGCCCATCTGCGACGAGGGGTCTGGCCACCGTGGCGGGGCGCCAACCCGTGAGCGTCCTGACTCTCCATGGGTGATCAGCACGTGCTTGGCCAGCCCGGCGGCGATGGCGGCCACCGCGTGGCGGACGTGCACCAGGTACGAGCACCCTCCCACCATGGTCCCGTCGAGGTAGCTGGGGGTAATCCCGAGGTAGTGGGCCACGGCGCTGGGGGTGTGGCCAGC
The DNA here is from genome assembly GCA_903847955.1 of uncultured Actinomycetes bacterium. Classification (GTDB taxonomy): domain Bacteria; phylum Actinomycetota; class Acidimicrobiia; order Acidimicrobiales; family RAAP-2; genus CAINFA01. Next base: position 3,260 of record CAINFA010000062.1, on the reverse strand, counting down.
CGAGGCCACGCCGTCGATATCGGCCATGGTTAACCCGGCATCGGCCACCGCTCGTCGGGCGGCGTCGGCATGCAGCTCCAGGGCGGAGAGCTCAGGGACGGTGCCGAGTCGCTCGGTCTCCGCCGCGCCGATGATGGCGCCCAAGGCCTTGGGGCTCATGAGGTCACCCCAAGGGGACGGAACACCGGGACCATCTCCTCGCCCCGGGGCTCGAAGTCGACCTCGAGCTCCATGTCGAGCACCAGGTGCTCAGGGGTGTTGGGGATCCCCACGATGTTGGTCATCAACCGAGGACCTTCGGCCAACTCCACGATGGCGATGGCGTAGGGCACCTGGTCCTCGAAGCCGGGCGCGGCCCGGTAGGAGAGCATGTAGGTGTGGAGCCGGGCACGGCCCGAGGTGGTGAACCACACCACGTCGGTCGATCCACAGGCCGGGCAACTCGAGCGAGGGTAGAAGTAGGCACGCTCGCAACGCTGGCAGCGCTGGATGCAGAGCTCACCCCGCTTGGTGGCCTCGAAGTAGGGCGCGGTGTCCGGCGTGGGTCGAGGGGCGGGCTTGGCCGCAGACGAACTCACCGCTCCCCCACCTGGTCGAGTCGTACACGGACGTCGTTCACCATGGATCCCCCCTGCTCGTGCGCCAACCTATCTCCGACACCCTCACCCGAGCACCTCCGCCTTGAGCTCCGTCGGCGGCTCGCTCACCTGAGGCGATGGTGCAGCAGGTGCACCAAGGACCAGATGCGGTCGGGTCGAAGCGAGGCTCGGGTGTAGGTGACGAAGATGGGCTCGAGGTGATCGCCGTCCAGCTTGAGGCGGAAGCGGTTGATGGAGGCGAACCGGAAGGCCCGATCGAACTGGTGGTAGATGGCCTTCGACACCGCTCCGGTGGGGGTCAGGTCCCCCTCGGGTGACCACATGGGCAGTGGACCACTCGAAGCCAACGTGAACCCCTCGTTGGCCATGGCCTCGAGGCTGGAGGTGATGGCCCCCTCGAGCGCGCCGCGCTCGGCCTTGGGATGGCGCACGAGGTCGTGGAGGTACCACCCCTTGGCCGACAGCGGGGTCGAGGTCACCATGGCCACGAGCACCCCTCGATCGAAGGCACCGAGGTAGCGGCGGTGGGCCATGAGGTCCTGCCAGTCGGTCCGCAAGAAGGAGTCGGTCTGCCGTTCCTTGCGCTCGGCCTTCCAGGCGGCCTCCACCTGGTCCATGGACCTGGCATCGACCTCGTCGCTCGGGTCCAGTGGTCGCCAGGTGATGCCCACCCCTCGGGCGTGGTTCACCGCCAGCCGAAGCTTCGAGCGCCTCCGACCAGCGAGGCTGAAGCTGGTGAGGTCCACCGCCACCTCGGTGCCGATGTGGCGGGACGACATGCCCCTGGCACGGCACAAGCCCGCCACGGCGGCATCGCACTCGAGGATGAAGAGCCCACGGCGTCTCGAGCGGCAGTAGTCGAGCACCACGTCGAGTGCCGCTGCGGGGTCAGGCCCCACCGGACCACGCCAGCACAGCACCACGCCGCCGTGCTCGAGCAGTGGCACGAAGCTCGAGCGATCGTCCGTGAACAGCACTCGCCACGGATCAGGGCCCAGCACGGCGTAGCTCCCAGCCAAGGCGCCATGGTCCTCCAAGATGGCGCGCACCTCGGCCCTCTGGTCGGCCACGAGGGGTGCGGGGGGCGAGGTGGGTGCCATAGGGGTGGACGCCAACTCTACGAGCACCACCCCGCCGGGCCAGAGGCGTAGGCGATGGAGCGCACGCGCTGGCGCCGCCCGCTGAGGGGGCACTGGGAGCACCCCGGATCCCCTCAGGCAACGACCCGGTCGAGCGGTACGGCGTCGTCAAGATGGCTCCATGAGATGGCTCAAGCTCCTCCGCCGACCCGCCACCACGGTGGCCCCCACTGATCGCCTCGAGGCCTCGCTCCGCCCGACCGACCTCGCCAGCCTCACCGACGTCTTGACCCAGCAGCTGGGTCTGCAGGCGGCGGTGGTCGACGGCGCTGGCACGAGGGTGCTGCCAGCGCGGCCCGAGACCAACATCGAGCGCTTCTTGGCCTTGGTCGACGAGGACCCGGTGGCGGCACTTGCCGAGGTGGCCGGACCCCCGGTCCGAACCGCTCGTGGTCCCATCAGCCCCAAGGTTCGGAGCCGCATCGAGGCCGTGATCGTGTCGGCCACCTTGGACGCGGTTCGCCGCGACCCCGCTCGGGCCGCCGCGCACCTCGACCGAGGCTTAGCCGGGGTCCCGAGCAACCTCAAGCTGTGGCTGGCCCAACTCGAGGTGGCCGGCTCCACCGGATCGGTCCTCGAGGTCGAACTGGTCTACGAGTCGGCCCGACAGACCTTCGCCACCGGTCGACCCGAGCCCGTGCCCGAGGCTCTCACCATGGCCTACCTCAACTGGCTGCTCGAGCTGGCGGTCTGAACCTCGGGAGGACGGCTTCCTCGGACCTCTCTCGCCGAGAGCAGCAGGCATCGATGCTCCACCGTTCGGCCCCAGGAGCCAGGTTCCGCCCTCGGTGCTGCACAGGTGCACGCATCGTGTGGCCAACCTTCGGGAAGAGCGTCACCCTCAAGGGTTAGGGTTCACCTCCTCGTTTCCCACCGTGCGCGTCATAGGCAGCAGGTTCAATGTTGCAAATGCGTCGTCGGCTTGACGGGAGTGCTGCAGGCTCGCGAGTCGTGAGGGAACCGATCACGGTGTTGCCACGCCGCAAGGGAGGGTCATCACCAACCGCAGCATGAGCCCGTCGCACCACAGACGAACCTCACAGCCGGTGTTGGCCGCACGCCTGCCCGAGGTGCACGAAGACACGTCACGAACGCGGAACCTTCGCTACATTGCACCAAGGTCGCTGGGCATCCCCCGGCGGCAACGCACCAGGTGCGCAGTGAGGAAGGCGGTCCGATGACCACAACGCCGGTTGCTCCCCGAACCTCCACCCCATGGCGTCGAACAGCAGCCTCGCGCCACCGAGCGTTGGTGGCTTCGATTGGTGCGCTGCTCAGCCTGGGGGCGATCTGCGTCGTTCCCGCCGCCTCGGCCTCCGCCAACACCCAGACCGGCTACACCCTGTCGGTGGTGGCCGGCACCGGGGCGGCGGGCAAGGTGGTCCCCGGTCCAGCCACCTCCTCCCCCCTCCAAGGGCCCAGTGGGGTGACCGTCGACCGCTCGGGCAACCTCTACATCGCCGACACCTTCAATGAGGCCATCGAGAAGGTCACCCCCCAAGGCGTGCTCTCAATCGTCGCC
>CAINFA010000061.1 GCA_903847955.1 uncultured Actinomycetes bacterium | reverse complement strand
GGCGACGAGGCCGACGCCAACCGTCGACCACCACCTCACCGTTGCGGGCTTCCCCTGAGCGCTTTGAGCTGTCCGGCCACCGAGCGAGCGGCTCGCTCGCCACTCTCGATGCACGAGCCCACGTCGATCCCATGGTACGCAGCACCAGCGAGGGCGAGGGCGGGGAGCCGATGGCAGCCGGCTTCGATGCCGCTCACCTTCAACCGGTGGTTGACCCGGTACTGCGGGAGGGCGTCGGTCCAGCGAGTGACGTCGACGATCGCACCGGTCACCGAAGCGTCGAATAGCTCGGCCAGCTCGTTGAGGGCGAGGTCGCCCACCGCATCGTCATCGAGCAAGAGCGCTCGCCGATCGTCAATTCTCCCCAAGGTGAGTTGGATGATCAGCGACGTTCCCACTGACCCGCGAGGGGTTCGGTCGCGCACGGCGGTCGTGCAGTAGCGCTCGCCATCGGCTCGACGGGCTCGGGCAGGCACCACGGCGTCAACGCCTCGTACCGCCTCAGCGTCGGTGCGCAGGGTTACCACGAGCACCGACGCGGCATCGAGCTGGCGGAGCAGGCCTGCGGCCTCGGGGGCGACGGGGGCAACGAGGTGGTGGGCTGCGGCAGCTGGCACGGCGAGGACGATGCCGTCAGCCTCATGGCGCGCATCGCTCGTCACCACCGTCCATCGCGGTCTGCCCGGCACGCCTCGTTGCAGTTCGAGGGCAGGTGACGAGAGGTGGAGTGCGGCCCCGCGAGCAACGACGTGCTCGGCGACCTGTTCGATGAGCGACGCCATCGAGCCACCGAGCTCGAAGGCCCCTCGAGTGATGTCGTCGCGTTCGGCCGCTGTACGGAGGGCGTGGAGCACCGATCCGCCCGTGCCGGCCGCGATGAGCAGGGCCGGGAAGGCGGCGGCGGCGGAGAGGTCGGCCACGTGCCCGCCGTACCTGGCGCCGAGTACCGGATCGGTGACCTGCTCGACGAGTTCGCGCCCGAGCTTCTGCTCGAGCAGGGGACCAACGGCGCGATCCCCCAACCGTCCTCGCAGGTCATGGCGTGGTGCCACCACGTCGAGGCCAACCCGCCACAGCGAGCGTCGCGATAACAGCTTGGACCGCCGCAAGCCCCTCCACGACGTTGGCACGCCCGAAACCATGGCCGTGGGGAGGTCTCGAATTGCACCTCGTGCCAACACCGAATGAGGCGTCGGGGCCACCTCGGCGAGCTCTCCACTAAGGCCGAGATCTTCGAGGAGTGCAGCGCCTGCTGGGGTGATCCCATGGAGGTGGGTGGCGCCAACGTCGAGGCGATGGCCGTCCATCTCGATCGCTCGGATCGCCCCTCCGAGCCGGTCACTGGCCTCGACCACGGTGACGTCAAGACCCCCATGGACCCTCGTGAGGACAGCTGCTGCAGCGAGGCCTGCGACGCCGCCACCGACGACGACCACTCGCTGGTGGGGCACCTAGGGCTGCTCCAAGCCCTGTTCGACGCGCTGGATGGCGTTGACCAGAACGGCGATGAACTCGGGGTCGTCGTTGAGCGATGCGGTCCTCGACAACGCCACGCCGAGCTGGTCGGCGAGGGCCATGGCCTCGATGTCGAGGTCGTAGAGGACTTCGAGGTGATCGGCGACGAACCCGACCGGACACACCACAACAGCGTCAGTTCCCGCTTCGGCGAACTCGGGGAGCACCTCCAAGATGGATGGGCCGATCCAGGGATCTCGAGTCCGGCCGGCGCTCTGCCAGGCAACACCGAAGTGCTCGAGCCCTGCTGCCGCTGCGATGCGTGCCCCAGAGTCGGCCACTTGGTCGGGGTAGGGATCGCCGAGCTCGAGGATCTTCTCAGGCAGCGAGTGGGCGGTGAACAGCACCTCCACCGAGGGACATGATGTCGGCACCTGGGCCAAGGCATCGTTGAGCCGTCGGGCCATCAGCTCGTCGAAGCCCGCCTCGTCGTACCAGTGGTTAATGGCACGGTAGGGCACGCCGGTCGACTCGAGCGTCGCACGCACACGATCGTGGTACTGCCCCGATCCCAAGGTGGCCTGGTGCGGAGTCAGCACGATGCCGATGATGGCGCTGACCTGCGTGGCCAACGCGCTCGCTGCGTCTTCGAGGTACGGGTCGGTGTACTTCGATCCAAAGGCCACGAGGTACCGCCCTGGAGCGGCTGCGTCGAGGCCGGCGCGGATGCCCTCTACCTGGGCTGCGGTCCGCTGGGCGAGGGGAGAGATCCCCCCAATGGCGTCGTAGCGGCGGATGAGGTCGTCGAGCAACTCCTTGGTGGGTGGGTGCCCGTGGCGGATCCTCGTGTAGTACGGCTCCACCTCCTCGGGCGACCCCGGGGTGCCGTAGGCCATGACGAGGACGCCGATTGGGGGAGTGGTCATCTCAGACTCCTGCTCTGCCGTGGGTGTGGACGAGGTCGACGACCTGCGCCAGACGGTCGGGGTCGGTGGTGGGCAGCACGCCGTGGCCGAGGTTGAAGATGTGCCCAGGTGCGATACCCGCTGCGTCGAGCACCGCCAAGGTCTCCTCCTCGATCACCGAAGGAGGTGCGAACAGCACGGCGGGGTCGAGGTTGCCCTGCAGGGCCACACCTTCACCGACCCGGCGCCGGGCCTCATCGAGGGGAACGCGCCAGTCCACGCCGACGACGTCAGCTCCTGAGGTGGCCATCTGGGAGAGCAACTCTCCGGTGCCCACGCCGAACAGGATCTTCGGTACTCCAAAGCCATCCACCGCCTCGAAGATGGCCTTGGTGGCGGGGAGGGCGAATCGCTCGTACTCCTTGGGCGAGAGCGATCCGGCCCAGGAGTCGAAGAGCTGGATGGCGGACGCGCCGGCGTTGATCTGGGCGGCCAAGAAGGTGGTCGAGAGGGCCACGAGGCGGTCCATGAGCTGGTGCCACAACCCCTCGTCGGCCCGCATGAGGGCCTTGACCTTGGTGAACTCCCTCGAAGGACCACCCTCGATCAGGTAGCTGGCCACGGTGAAGGGAGCACCGGCGAAGCCGATGAGGGGCGTCGGGCCGAGCTCGGCGAGGACCCGATGCACGGTCTCGATCACGTGAGAGAGGTCAGCCTCGGGGTCGAGGTCCCGGAGACGGGCGAGGTCAGCACTCGAGGTGAACGGCTCTGCCACCACCGGGCCTCTGCCCGGTACGACGTCGACGCCGAAGCCGATGGCGTGGACCGGGACCACGATGTCGCTGAACAGGATCGCCGCGTCGACGCCGTAGCGACGAACTGGCTGCATGGTGACCTCCGCGGCGATGGCGGGATCGGCGATGGCGTCGAGGATGGAGCCCGACCCTCGAAGCGCTCGGTACTCGGGCAGGCTGCGTCCAGCTTGGCGCATGAACCACACCGGTGTCCGCTCCACCGGCTGCCGTCGGCACGCAGCGAGAAAGTCTCCACCTGGAGCTGCAGCCATCGTCCTCCTCGATCCTTGGTCGACTCCCATCGTAGGGGGCGGGCTCAACCCCGAGCCCTGCGAGCCCGCGAGCGACCGGTGATGCGCGGCGTAGACTCGACGCTTCGCAACGTCTCGACGTGGGGGACAACCGGTGACCGATCGAACTGACCTCGACGAGGAGCAGCGATACCTCGATGCCGCCTACGAGAGCCTCGACGCCATGCGACGTGAGGCCAGTGAACTTCGTGACTCTGTCCTCGACCTCGGCAAGGGAGGGACCTTCCAGTCCCGCACCGAGCGCGACATCGTGGTCCGGACCTCGATGGCTCGGCTGTCCCAGCTCGACATCGGTGATCAGTCGCTCTGCTTCGGGCGGATCGACGCCATGCCCCAAGAGGGCGAAACGGTGGGCGAGCACTTCCACATCGGCCGCTTAGCGGTCTCAGGGGCTGACCTCGAGCCACTGGTGGTGGACTGGCGGGCACCGATCGCTGAGCCGTTCTACCAAGCCACCGGTCGTGATCCCCGCGGGCTCGCTCGGCGTCGCCACCTCAACGTCAAGGCCCGCAAGGTGCTCGGCGTTGAAGACGAGTACTTCGCTGATGACACGGGCCGGCTCCACCTCGCTGATGGATCCCTCGAGGAAGCCACCGGTCCCGATGGGCTGATTGACGGCGGCCATGCGCTCGGTGGCCCAGGGGCGCTGCTGGCAGCGCTGGGCCGAGCTCGTTCGGGGCAGATGGGGGACATCGTCGCCACCATCCAGGCCGAGCAGGACGAGATCATCCGAGCCCCGCTCTCTGGGGTGCTGATGGTCCAAGGAGGTCCCGGCACCGGCAAGACGGCCGTGGCGCTCCACCGAGCCGCCTACCTGCTCTACACCCACCGGTTCCCCCTCGAGCGCCAAGGGGTGCTCGTCGTCGGACCGAACCCGCTCTTCCTGCGCTACATCGAGCAGGTGCTCCCGAGCCTCGGCGAGACCGGCGTCACCTTGTCGACCATCGCTGGTCTCGTGCCCGAAATCAAGGTGCGGACCACCGAGTCGACCGAGCTCGCACGACTCAAGGGCGATCCAGTGATGGTCAAGGTCCTCACCCGCGCCGTGCACGCTCGCCAGCGCAGCTTGCGCAACGACGTCGAGGTGCCGCTCGGCGCCTCGGTGCTGAAGCTGACCATCGCCGATGCTGACGCCGTGTTGGCTCGAGCTCGCCGGCGCCCCGGGCCCCACAACCAACGCCGCAAGTTCGTCGAGGCGGAACTCGTCCGGGTTCTCTCGGGGCCGTACCAAGAGCGCCGGGGTGGGGTGAGCGACGACTTCGACGTTGCCGACTTCACCGCCCAGCTCAAGCGAGTGCCGTCGTTCACCGAGGCGTTGGACCGGATGTGGCCCAAGCTGTCACCCCACGAGTTGCTGCACGACCTCTTCGGCGCCTTGCCGCTCCTCAAGGTCGCTGGTCGTGGCGTCTTGAGCGACGAGCAGGTGCGCTCGCTGTTTCGAGAGCGCTCTCGCTCGCTCGAGGATGTGCCATGGACGGCTGCTGATGCTGCCTTGGTCGACGAGGCCCGGACGCTGCTCGGTCCCCGACGCTCCTCGAAGACGAAGCCAACGAACGAGCGAGGCGAGTCGTCGTGGCCCCAAGGCCTCGATGGCCGCGCAACCCCGACCGAGTATGCAGAAGACGAGATCCGCTCCTTCGGCCACATCGTGGTCGATGAGATCCAGGACCTCTCGCCGATGCAGCTTCGGATGCTCCAACGACGCTCCTTGTCGGGTTCGATGACCGTGGTGGGCGACATCGCCCAGGCGACCGGGGCGTGGGCCCCTGGGTCGTGGGCAGAGATCGCCCTCCACCTCGCTCCCAAGCACAAGGCGCAGGTGGTCGAGCTGAGCGTCAGCTACCGCACGCCCGCTGAGGTGGTCGAAATCGCCGCTCCGGTGCTGCGTCTTGGCGCTCCTGAGATCGAGCCTCCCCGCCCCGTGCGGCGCGCAGGGGTTCGTCCGGCCTTCGTCACCGTCGATGCGGCCCAGCTGGCCGACACGGTCGTCGATGCCGCTCTCGCCGAGCTCGAAGCCATTGGTGAGGGCCGGGTGGCGGTGCTCGTACCCGACGAGCTCTACCACGAGGTCAGTGACCACTTCGCTACTCGAGGCGTCGAGGCGGTGGACCCCAGGATGGCGGGAACCGGCGGGCTCTCCGCCGCCCTCGTGCTCGTGCCCGTCGGGGATGCCAATGGGCTTGAGTTCGATGCCGTGGTGGTGGTGGAGCCGTCAGCCATTGCTGCTCGGGGGCTCGACCGCTTCGCCGAGGCCCCCCGCACACCTACCACGCGAGGACTCCGCACGCTCTACGTTGCGCTGACGCGACCGACCCGTCGGCTGGTGGTCGTGGCGTCGAGCCCATGCCCCGTGGACTTCACGCCCTGGCGCATCGATCGCGGCTCGATGCGCGGGTCGTTGACCCCGTCCACCTAAGATCAAGACGTCCGATTTGGCGCCTCGAGGGGCCCATCAACTAGAAAAGGTGCTGTGACCGTCACGTCAACCACCCACGAGTTGAGTGAGGGAAAGATCGTTCACGATCGCCCTCCCATGCTCGCTATCGGCATCATGATCTGGCTGGGCTCGGAGGTCATGTTCTTCT
>CAINFA010000060.1 GCA_903847955.1 uncultured Actinomycetes bacterium | reverse complement strand
CATGATCAACGCCGGCGAGGCCGACATCGTGGTCGCCGGCGGCATGGAGTCGATGACCCAGGCCCCGTACCTGCTGCCTGGGGCGCGTGCTGGCTACCGCCTGGGCGACGCCCAGATCATCGACTCGATGATGTACGACGGTCTCACCTGCGCCTTCGACAGCTGCGCCATGGGGCTCAGCACCGACCGCTACAACAAGGCGGTCGGGGTGAGCCGTGAGCGCCAAGACGCCTTCGCCGCCGCTAGCCACGCCAAGGCGGCTGCTGCCATCGCCTCGGGCAAGATGGCCGAGGAGATCGTCGCCGTCCCGGTCCCCCAGCGCAAGGGCGACCCCAAGCTGATCGACACCGACGAAGGCGTACGGGCCGAGACCACCTACGAGTCCCTCGAGGGCTTGCGCCCTGCCTTCGACAAGGAAGGCACCATCACTGCCGGCAATGCCAGCCAGATCTCTGACGGCGGCGCTGCAGTGGTCGTCATGTCGGCAGCCAAGGCGGCAGAGCTCGGCATCACCCCCCTCGGCCAGCTCCTGGCCTACGGCGAGGTGGCAGGTCCCGACGCATCGCTGCTGACCCAGCCGTCTCGGGCCATCGCCAAGGCGCTGGCCAAGTGCTCGCTCACCGTCGAGGACATCGACCTGTTCGAGCTCAACGAGGCCTTCGCAGCCGTCGGGCTCGCCTCCGCCGATGAGCTCAAGATCCCCGAGGACAAGATCAACGTCAACGGTGGGGCCATCGCGCTCGGCCACCCGCTCGGCATGTCGGGCACCCGGGTGGCGCTGACCGCGCTCTACGAGCTTCGCCGTCGTGGCGGTGGCACGGCCGCGGTGGCGCTGTGTGGTGGCGGTGGCCAGGGCGACGCCGCCATCCTCCGCAGCATTAGCTGAGCAACCTCGCTCGTCAGCGGACGAGCTTCTCCACGAACGCCTCGAGGTGGCAGGTACCAGCAGCGAGTTCCGCCACGCTCGCAGCGGGGCTGCTGAGCACCGCCAGCGAGCACACCGTGGTGGTGCGTTCCGCCCGCTCGCTCGCGGCCAAGAGGTCCTCGCGTAGCCATCCCACGGTGGGTTGGTGGCCGACCACCAGCACCGAAGGCACCTCGGGGTATCCACCCAAGAGGTGCAGCATCTGGTCGACGTCGGCTTCGTACAACGCGCTCGAGACCTCGAGCGCCGCCCCAAGTTGGGCGGTGGCCTCAAAGGCGTCGAAGGTCTGACGGGTGCGGAGCGCCGAGGAGCACACCACGAGCTGAGGACGCTCGAGTCCAGCGAGGGGGGCACCACCACTGGCGACCAAGCTCCCGAGGGCAGCCGCTTGCTCGAGGCCAAGGGGCAGCAAGGGGCGGTCGTGGTCCCGAGCCTCTCCCCGGTCCTCGGGTGTTGCCTTGGCGTGTCGGAGGATCCAGAGCGTGGTCACGGATCCAGCCTTCCATGGCTCCCGAGCACCGACGCACGCATCGCCTAACCTGAGCCCGCGACTCCGCCGAAGGGATCCCCGTGCTCGCTGCCACCTCCAGCCACCTGAGCTACGTCCAAGCCATCGTGATCGGCATCATCCAAGGGGTGACCGAGCTCTTCCCCATCTCGTCCTTGGGCCACAGCATCCTGCTGCCGCAGCTGTTCGGCTGGACCAACATCGTGAGCCAAGAGTCTCAGAGTGAGTCCTCCTACGTCGTGTTCTTGGTCGGGCTGCACGTCGGCACCGCCATCGCGCTCTTGGCCTTCTACTGGAAGGACTGGCAGCGGATCATCGGTGGCTTCCTCTCGAGCCTGCAGTCGCGCAAGATCGAGACCTCAGCCCAGCGACTGGCGTGGCTGCTCATCATCGGCACCATCCCCGTCGGCATCGCTGGCCTCGTGCTCGAGAAGGAGCTGCGCAAGGTGTTCGCCACGCCGATCTACGCCGCGGTGTTCTTGCTGTGCAATGGCTTCGTGCTGGGCGCAGGAGAGCTGCTCAAGCGGCGGAGCGGCGGGGAGGCCGCCGAGCGTGCCAGCGCAGGAGAGGCACCGCGAACCTCGAGCAGCTCGGAGATGGTTCAAGCCCAGCGGCGGCTGGCCAAGTTGAGCTTCGTCGATGCGCTCGTGGTGGGCGCCTCGCAGATCCTGGCGCTGCTGGCTGGCTTCAGCCGCTCAGGTGTGTCGATGGTCGCTGGCCTGCTGCGAGGCCTCGACCACGAAGATGCAGCTAAGTTCACCTTCTTGCTGGCCACCCCGGTCATCTTCGCCGCCGGGCTCTTCGAGCTCCCGAAGCTCTTCGGCCACGAAGGGCACGGCATCGGCGGGCAGGTGCTGGTGGGAGCGATTGCTGCAGGGATCGCGGCCTACCTCGCGGTCAAGTTCCTCGCGAGCTACTTCGAGACCAAGACCCTGTGGCCCTTCGCCATCTACTGCGTGGTCTTCGGCGGCTTCTGCGTCGCCTACTTCCACTAGTTCTCTTCGCGCACCGACCGTCGTCCTTCGAGGGCCCGACCCAGCGTCAACTCGTCGGCGTACTCGAGATCTCCTCCCACCGGTAGCCCTGAGGCAATCCGGGTCACCTCGAGCCCGAGCGGACTGAGCAACCGGGCGAGGTACATGGCGGTGGCCTCACCCTCGAGGTTGGGGTTGGTGCACAAGATGACCTCGGCGACCCCTTCGGGCTCGATCCTCGCCAGGAGTTCTCGCACCTTGAGCTCTTCAGGACCAATGCCCTCGAGGGGGTTCAGTGCGCCGTGCAGGACGTGGTAACGACCATGGAACTGCCCGGTCTTCTCCACCGCCACGATGTCTCTCGGGTCCTCGACCACGCACACCGTCGTCGTGTCTCGTCGATCGTCGGCGCAGACCGGGCACAGCGCACCGCCGTCGGCCACGTTGCAGCACACGCGGCACAAGGTGGTGCGGTCCTTCATCTCAACGATGGCTCGGGCCAGCCGCTCGGCATCGTCCCGGGGGACCTTGAGCAGGTGGAACGCCAGGCGTTGGGCTGACTTGGGGCCGATGCCCGGCAGCCGGCCGAGTTCGTCGACCAGGTTGCGCAGAGGTGGGGTGTACACCTAGTCCGTCACCTCAATCGCCCCGGGGAAGGCCTCGAGGATCTTGGTTTCGGCCAGGGAGCCCAAGTTGGTGGCGTCGCTCGCTTCGGCCTCGAGGGCTTCGAAGTCCTCCCCTGAGGTCGGCTCCTCGAGCGCTCGCCCAGGCTCGGCGGGCGCTGGCCCGCTCGGGTCCACCACCAGCTCCACGGTGGAGGCTCCGGCGTGGTGCGCAGCCAAGCTGGCACGCAGCTGGCCGAGGACGTCCGAGGCCTTGGCGAGGTGGGCAGCATTGGGGAGCGCGAAGGCCACCGTCGTCCCAACCTCAACGAAGCGACCAGCCGCCAACAGCGCCTTGGCCTTGCCCGGGAGTGAGCCCAGCACCTCGGGCCACAGCGCCGTCAGCTGCTCGCAGTCGAGCATGGGGAGACCTGCGGTGCCACCGGCCTCTTGGGGAGACCGCCCCCCTGGTACTGCGCTCGCCGGTGGTGGTGCAGCTGTAGGTGCTGCTGGAGCCTCGGCGGCGGTCGGGAGCGGGGAAGAGGGGTGCTCGATGGGAGCTGCTCCCGTCGCTCGCTGTCGGCGGAGCGCACCGAGGCTGGGGCGGGCGGCTGGCTCCGCAGGCGGGGTCGATGGGGGAACGACGGCGGCTGGGGCAGCGGCTGGGGCTTGGGTTGCGGCTGGCGTGGGGGCGGTTCGAGGGGGCACGGCCGGGACGGACCGCTGCTCAGAGGGTGCAGCCGGCGCCGGGAGACCGGCCGATGCGGTGGGAGGCGCAGGGCTGGCGCCGCCGGTCGCACCGAGCTCGGCCAACTTGCGCTCGAGGCGAGCCACCCGCTCACTCAAGGCGGCGGCCGAGTCCTCGAGGTCCGCACGTGCCACCTTGACCAAGGCCACCTCGAGCACCACCTGCGGCTCAGGAGCATCGCGCATCTCCACCTGCGCCCGACCGAGGGTCTCCATGGCCCGAACCAACCGGGCGAGACCGAGTCGCGTGGCTTGGTCTGCGATCCGGCGGCGATCGGACTCAGCGGCCTCAGAGAGCGACGGGGCGAGCAGGGAGAGGAAGCCCTCTCGCAGTTCGCCGACCAGTTCGGTCGCCAGCTGCTGGGGACCCCAGCCGGCTTCGTGGAGCTCGGCCAAGGACACGAGCACCCTGGTGGCATCGTCCTCGCACAGCCCCTCCACTACTGCGGCCAGTTCGGGGGTCACCTCAACGCCGACCCCCGAGGCGGCCACCTGATCGAGCGCCGACAACGCATCTCGGGCAGAGCCCTTGGCCCGGCGAACCACCGTCGCGAGTGCGACGTCGTCGAGCTCGAGGCCTGCTTCGGTGCGGACATCTCGCAAGAGCCCCTCGAGCACCTCGCTGCCGAGCAGGCGGAACTCGAGGTGCTGGGTGCGGCTCCGAATGGTGGCCGGCACCTTCTGGGGGTCGGTGGTCGCCAGCACGAAGACGACGTGCGAGGGTGGCTCCTCGAGCGTCTTGAGCAGGGCGTTGGCCGCCGCGTTGGACAGCATGTGGACCTCGTCGACGATGTAGACCTTCCATCGCCCAGGCGTGCCCAAGTTGGCGTGGGACACGAGGTCCCGCATGGCGTCGACGCCGTTGTTCGAGGCGGCGTCGAGCTCGGTGACGTCGAGCGAGGTGCCCTTGGTGATCTCGACGCAGCTGGTGCAGACTCCACACGGCTCGCCGTCGTCGAGGTTGGTGCAGTTCAGCGCCTTGGCCAAGATGCGAGCGGTGGAGGTCTTGCCCGTTCCACGAGGCCCCGAGAAGAGGTACGCGTGGCCGACCCGGTCGTCGCGCACTGCGCTGCGTAAGGCGAGCACCACGTGCGGCTGGCCTCGCAAGGCACCGAAGGTGCCGGGGCGGTACCGACGGTAGAGCGAGACGAAGGAGTCGTCCCCGACCAGGGTCTGGTGCTCCTCGGTGCCCGCAGCCATGCTGGCAGCCTACCGGCGGGTGGTTCCCCGCAGCGGTGGTGTCGACGCCCGGTGCGGCAGCCAGGTTGGCTGCGGCACACGGACGATCCCGCTGAGAGCTGCTGCCTTCCGACCCTGACCCGGTTCACAGGGGTCCGTTGCGCAGGACCCAGCTACCGCACCTGACGTCGACGATCAAAGGCTAGCGCCCTCGCCCGACGGTTGGGACCGCCCCGAGCGGTTAGCCTGTACCGGTCCATCGGGGACGGGTCATCGACCTGGCCACTGCGGGATCACGGAGGCGTGCGAGAGCGGCCGAATCGGCACGATTGGAAATCGTGTGTGGGGAAACTCACCGTGGGTTCAAATCCCACCGCCTCCGCCACAGCACCTCGCTGCCCGGGAAGTCATAGGACCGGGCGGCGAGCACTACCGTCTCTGTCGTGACCGACCACGAGGCGATGGGCCTCGCCCTCGACGAAGCTGCGGCGGCGATGGCCCACGATGACGTACCCGTTGGCGCGGTGGTCGTGGTTGATGGCACCGTCATCGCCCGGGGCCACAACCGCCGAACCATCGATGGCGATCCAACGGCCCACGCCGAGGTCGTGGCGCTGCGAGCAGCCGCTCGAGCGGTCGGGGGCTGGCGCCTCGAGCGCGCCACCCTCTACGTCACCTTGGAGCCGTGCCTGATGTGCGCCGGCGCGCTCCTCAACGCCCGGATCGCCCGACTCGTCATCGGTGCAGATGACCCCAAGGCTGGTGCCACCGGCTCGCTGTACAACCTGGTCGACGACCCTCGGCTGAACCACACCATCGCGCTGACCACGAGGTGCCGGGCCGAGGAGTCGGCCAACGTGCTCCAGGGATTCTTCCAAGCCCGCCGCTAGGCGTCGGCGTTGGTCTCCTGCTTGAGGCGCCGGGCCAACTCCTGGGCAATCCACGCCGTCGCGCCAGCGAAGGCGAGTGAGATCGCCGCCAAGGCGATGTGCACGGCCCGGAAGCCGAAGGTGTGGACCTTGTCGATCCACATGTTGTAGATCAGCACGGTCCAGACCCACACGGCGAAACCCGCCGAACAGCGCAAGATCCACACCTGAGCCTTGGTCACCTGCTTGAGCCTACCGGCGCAGCCCAGCGACAACGGAGGTCAGCGTGGGGTGACGAGCTAGAAGTAGCCCTCCTGCTTCTTCTTCTCCATCGAGCCGCTCGAGTCGAAGTCGATGGCTCGTCCCTGGCGCTCAGAGACCGTGGCCAGCAGCATCTCTTGGATGATGCCCGAGAGGTCGGTGGCGGTGGACTCGACCGCACCAGAGAGCGGGTAGCACCCAAGGGTGCGGAACCGAATCGAGCGCATCTCGGGCTCCTCGCCCGGCTCGAGGCGCATGCGCTCATCATCGACCATCAGCAGCAGGCCATTGCGCTCAACCACGGGGCGGACCTTGGCGAAGTAGAGCGGGACGATGGGGATCTGCTCTCGGGCGATGTACTGCCACACGTCGAGTTCGGTCCAGTTCGACAAGGGGAACACCCGAAGCGACTCACCGGTGTTGCGCCGAACGTTGTAGAGCCGCCAGAGCTCGGGGCGTTGCGCCTTGGGGTCCCAGCGGTGCTGGGCGGACCGCAGCGAGAAGATGCGCTCTTTGGCTCGCGACTTCTCCTCGTCCCTGCGGCCTCCACCAAAGGCCACGTCGTAGCGACCTTGGTCGAGCGCTTGGCGCAAGCCTTGGGTTCGCCACAGGTCGGTGTGGACCGCAGAGCCGTGGTCGAAGGGGTTGATCTGACGCTCGACTGCCTCAGGGTTGAGGTAGCTGATCACCTCGTGGCGCTGGGCCACTTGGTGCCGGAGGTCGTACATGTCCTGGAACTCCCAGGTGGAGTCGATGTGCAGTAAGGGGAAGGGAAGCTGCCCCGGCCAGAACGCCTTCTCAGCCAAGCGGAGCATGACGGTGCTGTCCTTGCCGATGGAGTACAGCATGACCGGGCGCTCACTCTCGGCCACCGCCTCTCGCAGGATCTGGATGGCCTCGGCCTCGAGTCGATCGAGGTGGGTCAGGGTCGGCATGGGTACTCCTGTGGGGTTGCGCCCGAGTGGGCTGGTGGGTGAGGACTCACGGCGTGCACCACGAACATGGTGGCGCATCGCTCAAGGAACGACGGGCTCCGCAGCGCTGGCAGGTCACCTCGGTGCAGCCCAGTGGTGCCAGCCGATGGCAGCGGTCACAGACCACCGGCACCGAGCTCTGCTGCCAGCAGCCAGAGCACCCACACGACCCGCAGCGGGTCGTGAGCTCGCGGACTAACGCCTCGGCAGCCTCGTGGATCAGCGCGCGCCGCCGAGCATTGCGGTGGGCTCGCAGGTCACTCCTGACCCGGAGCCGGTCGCCGGGGCTGGTTGCCCAGAGGTGGTCCACGGCGCCCTTGAGGTCAGCGACGTCGGTGACTTCGACGCCAGCACGCGCCCCCAGGCTCTCGGGCCACACCAGCAACCCGTGCGCCCCAAGCTCCCGGCCAGCCACGAGGTGCTCGAGCTCTCCGAGATGCTCGACGACGCCATCGAGCACCTCCACCACCGCCTCGGCGCGCCCAACGGCCATGGTGCGGTCATCGGGGTTGATGAGCACGACCAGTTCCTCTTCGAGGACGCCTGCACCGAAGCCGAGCGGCGAGAAGCTGGCTTCAGAGCCAAGCCCAAGGTGCCCTGGGCGAACGGCCGCGGCTCGGGTGGCCTTGGTGGTGGCAGCCTCGATCGCTGGCATGGTGCGCACCACGGTACCGGTGAAGGTGCCCAGTGCATCGGTGTCGATGGGAACTTCCACCACCTCGATCCCGAGCACTCGACGCAGTGGTGGGGCAATGGCGCTCGCCTTGGCGTGGAGGGTCCCCAGGGCTGCTCGTCGCCCAGCGAGCGGGTGGTCCAGCACCCGCTCACCACCTCGCTCGGTAGGATCAACCCGTGCGCGCACCTCACGGGACCTGCTGTGGCTGCTGAGTCGAGTCCCCGCGCTGACTGGACCTTCTTGACCAACCACGCGCACGTGCTGGTCTGCATCGCCACCGAGCCCGACGCCCGAGGGCGAGACATCGCCGCGTCGGTCGGCATCACCGAGCGCGCCACCCAGGCGATCATCTCCGACTTGGTCAATGGCGGCTACGTCATCAGGACTCGCGAGGGCCGGCGCAACCGCTACGAGATCAACCCTGCGTCCCCGCTGCGCCACCCCCTCGAGGCCAACCGCAGCATCGGTGACCTGCTGGTCATGCTCGGTCGTGCCATCAAGGCGCCGGCCCCTCGAGCCACGAAGGCTTCCACGGCCGCCAAGCAGCCAGCTCCGAAGGTCGCAGCCAGCAAGGCTCGCTGAGCTCGCCTCGTGGTCGGCGCTCGGCGCCTCGACCTGCACTCCCTCGACCCGTCGCACCGCACCACCTCCTCTGCTGCCCGCACGGGCCAGATGCCGTGCCTCATTCTTATGAAGTCTAACTAATGAAGTCAAACCCACGAGGCTTGACTTACGAACCGTACTTCGTATAGAGTACCCGCATGACCTCGGCACAGCTGCTCCTGCTCTCCCCGCTCCCCCTGGCGGCCCTCGTCCTCGAGACCGCCGGTCGCAGGTGGACCACCACCCGGTCGTGCGCCCTCGCCTTGGCGGCGGCCATCGTGGCGCTGCTGGGCCTCGTGTCATGTGCGAGCACCGGACAGCAGCATGCAAGCTCGGCGCTCCTTCGGACGACGTGGCTGGGCCTCGTGGTCGACCTCAGCGCCCTCGTG
>CAINFA010000059.1 GCA_903847955.1 uncultured Actinomycetes bacterium | reverse complement strand
CCCCGCCGTGCGCGCCCTGTCAGCGGGGTGACACCGGTTGCTGCGCTCGCACCAGCTTCGGGCACCTGCGCCCGGGTCTGCAGACCGGCTTCTGCGCCGACACCGGCGGGGGTTGGTCTGAGGCTGGCCTCGTCGCGCACCAGAGCCAACTGCACGCCCTCGAGGAGTCCTACGACGACCGTGACGCGGTCACCGTCGAGCCAATGGCCTGCGCCTTGCACGCGGTACTCGGCGCACCCTTGGCCGGGGCCTCGACCGTGGCGGTACTCGGCGCAGGGACCATCGGTCTCGGCGTGGTGGCCGCCCTCAGCTTCGCCGCCAACCGACAGCTCATTGCGCGCCCGAGCTGGGTGCTCGTCGGTGCCCGCTACCCCCACCAGCGGACCTTGGCGAAGCGCTTTGGTGCCGACGAGGTGGTCGACGACGCCCACCTGCTGCGGGCCGTCCGGTTGCGCACCGGCTCGCTGCAGCTCGGCGGCGCCCCGGCCACCGGTCAGCTCACCGGTGGTGCCGAGGTGGTCTTCGACTGCGTGGGTAGCGCCGCATCCATCGCCCAAGCGTTGAAGCTGGTAGCTCCCCAGGGCACCATCGTGCTGGTGGGCATGCCAGGACAGACCTCGGTAGACCTCACTGCACTGTGGCACCGCGAGGTCCGCCTCCAAGGTGCCTACGCGTACGGCACCGAGCGGACCGCTGCAGGACCAGTGCGAACCTTCCCCTTGGCCATCGAGCTGGCAGCCGAGCTCTCCACCGGTCAGCTGGTCAGCGCCACCTACCCCCTCGAGCGCTACGAGGAGGCCCTGGCCCACGCCGGTGCCGCCGGTCGCCGCGGGGCCACCAAGATCTGCTTCCAGCCGGCCCTTGGCCGTGCCGCACGAAAGGATGGCTCGTGAGCCCTCGTCCCGGCTTCGTCTTGGAGGTCGACCGGTCGACCCCTCCCACCTTGTTCTGGTCGGGCGAGCAGCTGTCGCTCCATCGCCTCCCCGTTGGCAGCAGGGTGCTGTACGCCCCCGAGCCACTCGAGGGGTTGGCGGACCCTGAAGCGGCCATCGCCCACGCCCTCGAGCACCCCACCGGGGACTCCGAGCCACTGTCGGCCCTGCTGTTCCCAGGGATGAAGCTCACCATCTGCTTCGACGACGTCTCGCTCCCCCTGCCCCAGATGGCCGCCCCCGACGTTCGCCAGTTGATCATTGAGGCGGTCCTCGACGCCGCGGCAGCCAAGGGCGTCGACGACGTGGTGCTCGTGGCTGCCTTGGCGCTGCACCGACGGATGACCGAGCCCGAGCTCCGCCACGCGCTCGGGGACCGGGTCTACGACGCCTTCGCCCCCCATGGCCTCTTGACCCAGCACGACGCCGAGGACGAAGACGCCTTGACCTACCTCGGCCAGACCAAGCACGGCGAGGACGTCGAGATCAACGCCCGTGCGGCCAGCTCGGACCTCCTCGTCTACGTCAACATCAACCTGGTGTCGATGGATGGTGGCCACAAGTCGGTGGCGACCGGACTGGCCAGCTACAAGTCGCTGCGCCACCACCACAATCCCAAGACCATGAAGGCCTCGAAGTCCTTCATGGACCAGCACCACTCCGAGCTGCACTCCGCCAACTGGAGGATGGGTCGGCTCATCAAGGAGTCGGGGATCAAGATCTTCCAGATCGAGACCACCTTGAACAACGACACCTTCCCGGGCCGCTTCGCCATGCTGCAGAAGCGCGAGTGGGAGTGGAACCTGCGCGACCGCGCCACCTTCGCCGCCACCTCGGCCGCGCTCGCTCGGACACCCTCTCGCTACGCCCGGCAGATCTTCCACTCCATCAAGAGCCCTTACCGACTGACCTCGGTGCAAGCCGGCGAGGTCGAGGCGGTCCACGAGGTCACCACCGCCAACGTCTGGCGCCAGCAAGGCGTCGTGGTCGAGGGCCAGAGCGACATCTTGACCATGGGGCTCCCCTACATCTGCCCCTACAACGTCAACTCCATCATGAACCCCATCCTCGTGGCCTGCCTGGGGCTGGGGTACTTCTTCAACATGTACCGGGGCAAGCCGCTCGTGCGGGAGGGCGGCGTGGTGATCATGACCCACCCCACGCCTTGGGAGTTCCACCCCGGCCACCACCCGAGCTACATCGACTTCTTCGAGCAGGTGCTGTCGGTGACCACCGACCCTGAGGTGATGCACGCCCAGTTCGAGGAGGCCTTCGCCACCGACCCGTGGTACCGGCACCTCTACCGCACCGGCCACGCCTACCACGGCGTCCACCCCTTCTACATGTGGTACTGGTGCAGCCACGCCATGGCCCACCTCGGCCGGGTCATCATCGTGGGGGGCGACCCCAAGGCGGTGCGCCGCATGGGCTTCACCCCAGCCACCACCTTGGAGGACGCCTTCGAGCTGGCCAAGGACGTCGTTGGTCCAGACCCGAGCATCACCCACGTCCACAACCCACCGCTGCTGATGGCGGACGTGCAGTGACCACCAAGGGGTTCAAGAAGCTGGCCTCGCTGCCCTTCCCCCTCGGGGCACCCACCTGGCCGGACTCGGTCGAGCGACCCTCCAAGCTGCGCAAGGTCGGCCTCGACTACGACAACGCCTGGTCGAGGCGCTACCCCGCTCGCCTGGTGCGAGCCATGGTGCTCGACAACCTCGGTCGCCCCACGGTGCGGGTGCTGGCACCCTCCACCGTCCGTGGCTACCACCACGTCGAGCAGCTCGAGGGCCCGGTCATCTTCGTGGCCAACCACGCCAGCCACCTCGACACCGGCGTCATCCTGACCCACCTGCCAACGCACCTGCGGCACAAGACCATCGTGGCTGCCGCCTCAGACTTCTTCTTCGATCGCACCTGGAAGGCGGCCACCTGGTCGCTGCTGCTCGGCGCGATCCCCATCGAGCGGACCAAGATCGACCGCCGCTCCGCCGCCCAAGCCGAGGAACTGCTGGCAGAGGGCTGGAACCTCGTGATCTTCCCCGAGGGTGGTCGCACCCCCGATGGCTGGATGCAGGACTTCAAGGCGGGGGCCGCCTTCTTGTCGTGCAAGACCGGTGCGGCGGTGGTGCCGATCTGGCTGGGCGACACCGGCAAGATCTTGAAGAAGGGCTCGGACTTCAACGGCCGGCCTCCGGGTGGTTCGGGCACCGAAGATGCCGAGAGCGGAGGCCTCCACCGGCACCGGGTGTCGGTGAGCTTCGGCAGCCCGCTTCGCCCCGAACCCGACGACAACGCCCGGCGCTTCGCCCCTCGGATCGAGGCGGCGGTAGAGCTGCTCGGTCGAGAGGTCTCCACCGACTTCTGGCAAGCACGACGCAACCCCAACCCGGCCAACACGAGGGGACCCGAGGCCGCGCCATGGCGACGGGCCTGGGCCAAGCCCGAAGACGGGGAGCACATGGCCTCCTGGCCCAAGCGTTAACAGGCTCTTCGCGAAGGAGCGGGGTCTGTCGGTCTGAGGGATCCGTGAGGTGAGCGCGAGGAGTCGCCAGTCTGTGGGTGTTCAATGCCTCCCGATCTGGCCGATCGGACCGCGCTGGCTCAGGACGAGGCTCTTGGAGTGCTGATGAGTCGCACGCACCGGGCTGCCCTCTCGGCGACGAGATCCACGAGTTTGCCAGGCATCGGGCGCTCGAGAGCGACGATGTCGGGCTGGTTCGCGGCATCGGCGAAGACGTCTGGAACGAGGGCTCCGAGTTCGAGGACGCGGGCCTGCAGGGCGTCGGCATCGAGGCTCAATTCTCGGCTTGCGCCAGGCCAGGTATTCCGAGCCGGGAAGACGCCGTAGTCACCGCCGACCTTCATGGCTAGCCGGAGCTTCTTCTCGTGAGCCCCGTAGGGCAACGCCGAGGAGACGTCGTAGAGAGGAGCGAGCCGAACTTGATCCTGGGCGAGGAGCAAGGAGTAGTTCTTGGCGTGCGCGTCGGTCCCGGCGATGAGCCAGTTCCAGATCAGTGCATCGGCGAACCGGCGGACGGCGTCATCAGCGACGCGTGGGGGCATCACCCCGCGCAGCAGCTTTGCGATATCGGCGAGCCCGGGTCCACCTTCGTTCTGGTACTTCGCCGAGGGCGCAACACCCAAGGCTTGGCAAAGGTCCTCTTGGTGCACCCGAAGAATCTCGGAGCCTCTCTCTTGTCGGTCGTAGCGATGCACGACGACGGCCGATTCGTCACCGAACCGAACGACTCGGGTCCGGACGGCAAGCAGGCCTGCCCGCCGAGCGGCATCGAGGCAGAGGTGCTCGTTGAGGTCGTGGTCATTCAAGCCTGCGACAGCCGGCTTGAGGATGTGGGTCGTCGGCATCGATCCGGAGGGGACGCCCCACTGTCCTTCGTGGAGGAGCAAGGCGGTCTTGGCCTGGGCTCCGGCGAGGCTGAACTGGCCAGTGAAGGATGTGCCGAGCCAGGCCGTCGAGTCCTGCCGCAGTTCCCGGAGCCGCTCGGCAACGTCATCCTCGGTCAACCTGGTGACGCTGCCGGACCTCTCCAGCACGTCGTCAGCCTGCTCGGGCGGAACGAACTGAACGGCCCCGGCGCAGTCCTGCCCGATCGGCGTTGAGAGGAGTGAGAACGGGGACGACGCAGAGACGTGGAACTCGCGTGCCCACCGGGCCAGAACCAAGTCGTTGTCGGGCAGCAGGCCCCAGAGCCACGGGGTGATGGCTGAGTCAGGGTGGGACCGAACTTGGGTCGGCATCGACAGCGACAGTGGCGTTGCTCTGGCCTGGTCTCGGTACTCGTCGGTGTAGTCGAAGCGGAGCCGCCCTCCCCTGAGGCGGACGACGGTGCCGATGATGGATCCGTCCATGACGACGAGAAGGGTGTCCGTCATAGGTCCCGGTGCTCCTCCAAGAGGGCGTCAAGATCGACAGATGCGGCGTCGGGCGCCCCGTCACGCACCACGAGGTCGAACCCCAAGCCGAGGGCATCGAGGACGCGGATGACGAGGCCGAACGCAACAGTGGCCTTCCCGGCCTCGAATCCATTGACCCACTCCCGGGAGACCTGCGCCCGGGAGGCCAGCTCGGCCTGACTCAGACCGAGGTCCCGACGGCGGCCCCGGACGGTTGCTGCGAGATCTCGTGTCGAGTTGATCTTCATCAGGCGTCCTTGTGTACGTTCGACCACAGGGAACTTCTGTGACCGTTCGTGCATGAGTTTAACTTATGGACGTTCGTACACAAGTTCTACTTGTGGCTAGACGTGCATATCTAGACACATCCACGTGTGTCGGTAACAACTCACCGACTCGTGCGTGGATTGGCGAACGACGAACTGCTCCGTGACCCGGCCGACCTCAACTGGTCACTGCTCGAGACCACCACGCCCCCGCTGCAACGCGGCGAGCCCGTTACCCCAGCCGCTCGGCTCGGAGCGCCTCGATGGGCGCATCGTCGAGGACCCGACTCGCCAACCCGTCGTCCTCGAGCGCCCAGGACAGCAGCAGGTCGGCCAGGCCGGGGTTTCGAGCCAGGACCGGTCCGTGGAGGTAGGTGGCCAGCACTCGTCCACCCACTGCGCCTTCGGTGCCGCCGAAGCCATTGCCCACCCCGCTCCGTACCACCCCAACTGGCTCCACCCCCGGGCTCAGTCGGCTGCGGCCCCCATGGTTCTCAAAGCCGGTGAGTGGTGGGAGGCTGCGAGCAGCCAACGACGGTGCGGTCACCTCGACCACCACCTCGCCCACCGCCCGGGGTGCGTCGACCCTGACCGTCTCGAGCTCGAGCAGCCCGAGCCCTTGGTGGATCGAGCCATCGGACCCCGGGAAGCTCCGCCCCACCAGCTGCATCCCGGCGCACACCGCCAGGAGCGTCGCACCTTGGCCAACGGCAGAGGCCAAGGTGCCCTCGGTCAGCAGTTGGCGGGCCGCACGCACCTGTGGGCCATCCTCTCCCCCACCGAGCAGGTAGAGCTCTGCGGCGGGCAAGGCCTCGGTCGATGGGGCGAGGAGCAGCTGGGCCTCGATCCCCCGCCACTGGGCTCGACGCTGGAGCACGAGGCCGTTGCCCCCGTCGCCGTAGGTGCCGAGCAGGTCGGGGTAGACCACGCAGATCCGCAGCGTGCTCACCGCACCAGCCTCCGCAGGTCGCCGAAGGCGGTGTAGTTGCCGATGAAGACCACCGGGGCATCACCGAGGCTGGCTGCCAGCGCGACCGCCGCGGCAGGCTCGGCCACCACCTGGTGCGCCACCTCGCCGTAGTGCAGGCGCACCGCTAGGTCGTGGCGTCGCTCGCCGGTGACCACCACCGGCCGTCCTGCCAGCTGCTCGAAGTCCACGTCGTAGAGCCAGGAGGGGTCGAGGCCGTCAGCGATCCGAGCGTTGATCGACAGCACCACTGGTGAGGTGCCCTCGGTCACGAGCGACAGCAGCTCGCCCCACCCCGCTGGGTTCTTGGCCAACAGCAGCTCGGTTGGCACCCCCTCGATCTCGACGGTGGAGAACCGACCAGCCACCTCCTCCACGCTGGCGATGCCGGTCATCGCCGCCTCGAGGTCGGCCCCGAGGCAGGCGCAGATGGCGATGGCGAAGGCGGCGTTCGAGCGGTTGAAGGCGCCCGGGAGCCGGAGGGAGCCCACGAGGCGCCGGCCATCGACCACCACCACCAAGGCGTCACCTCCACCGGTGGCCTCGACGCTCGGGGCAGGCCGTTCGAGGTCGCACGACTCGCAGCGCCACCGCACCGACGGTGCCTCCTCGAAGGCGATTCGGCCCTCGCAGAGGGGGCAACCCACTGCATCGAGGCGCCAGCGGAGGCCTCCCGCCACCCAGCGCACCGACCTCGCTCCCCTGGCTGCAGCCACCACGAGGGGGTCATCGGCATTGGCCACCACACCGATGCTCGAGGCCTCGAGCAGCGCTCGCCACGCGCTGACGAGCTTGCGAACCTCGCTCGAGCGGTCGAGTTGGTCCCGCGAGAGGTTGAGGAGCGCCACCACCTCGGCCCCGGTACCAGCCGCGGTGCGCGCTAGGTACGCCTCGTCGCACTCGAGCACCGCCAGGCCATCGAAGGGCCGCTCGGCCAGGGCGGCCACGTGCCCGGCCACCATGTTCGAGCCGGTGGAGTTGGTCACGAGGTGCGGTGCGAGGCCGCTCGCCACAAGCGCCGCCGACGCCAACTTGGTGGTGGTGGTCTTGCCATTGGTGCCCGAGATCAACACCACGCGGCGATGGGCGGACAGCGCAGCCACGAGGTCTGGATCGATGCCCAGCGCCACCCGACCCCCCGCCACGGTTCCCTGGCCTCGACCTAAGAGCCGCGAGGTGCCATTCACCAGGCGCATGGCCCACAGCGCTGCGGTTCCTCGAAGCGGGAGCGAGGAGGTAGGCGGCACCCCCTCAGGCTACAAGTGCCGTGGTCTCGGCCCGGGTGACGGGCCCGCAAAAGCCCTCACCTGGGGCCAGACGCGACAGAAGGACCGCCGGGGGGATGGCGATCCTTCTGTCGTCTATCAGGATTCGGAGGGGGGGTCCGTCGTCCTTGACTGAGACAAGTATGGCGAGGTTGTATCTATCGATCAAGTAGTTGCTGAGAATACTCTCCATCTCATTTAGAGATAAGGTGGGTTCGGGAGGCGTCGTGGATCTCAAGCAACTCCAAGCGCTCATCGGCATCGCCGACCACGGCAGCTTCTCTGCGGCCGCCGGCGCGCTGGGGACCGTCCAGTCCAACGTCTCGAGTCGGGTCGCCCGCCTCGAGCGGGAGCTCGACGCCACCTTGGTCGAACGGGGTTCGGGCCAGCTGACCCCGGTGGGCCAGATCGTGGTGCGGCGAGCCCGCCGCATCTACGACGAGCTGGACTCGATGGTCGACGACGTGGTCTCCCAGCGCTCAACGGTGGCTGGCATCGTCCACGCAGGCCTCATCGGCACCACCGGACGGTGGCTGGTGCCGGCCCTGTTCGAGGTGCTCCACGCCGAGCACCCCGGTGTGCAGCTCCGCATCGTGGAGGGCACCAACTCGATCTTGGAAGGCCGGGTGGGCACGGGCCAGCTGGACCTGGCCGTGCTCAACCTGCCGACCCAGGCGGCGGACCTGTCGGTCTTCCCCCTGTTCACCGAGGACCTCATGGTGGTGGCCCCTTCAACCAGTCCCATCGCCGACCGCCACCGCGAGCCCGATGGCACCTACCGACCCGTCGCGCTGCGAGAGCTCAGCCAGCTCGAACTGCTGCTGCCGATCCAAGGGACGACCTTGCGGGACCAGATCGACGCGGCGGTGGCACCGAGCGGGGTCACCTTGACCCCCATGCTCGAGCTCGACGGGGTGCGCATGCTGGCCTCGCTGGTCTTCGACGGCTACGGCTCGGCCATCCTGCCGGCGTCGGCCATCCCGAGCCACCTCCGCAGCCAGTTCGCGGCGGTGCCCTTAGAGGGCCTCCCCCACCGCACCGTGGGGGTGGCCCTCCGGCGCCACGGGCTCCCCTCTGCGCCCACCCGGGTGGTCGTCGATGCCCTCAAGACGGTCGTGCGCCACGGCCGGGCGCTCCCCCAGGGCATCGCTGCCACTGAGCTCATCGTGGGCGTCTGAGGAGCCAACCTCGCTTGGCTAGGTTGGCTCCCCATGAGCCCGAGCACCCCCGACGATGCCACCAAGCACCTCGTGCAGGCCGATGCACGCCTCAAGGCCGTCACCAAGCGCTTCGGGCCTCCGCCGGCGCGCACCGTGCTCGCCCCCAAGCTGCGCTACGACCGCCTCGCCACCTCGATCCTGCACCAGCAGCTCGCCGGAGCTGCCGCCCAAGCCATCTGCCGCCGGGTGGGCGAGCTGGCCGGGGGGCCCCTCACCGCCGAGTTCGTCTTGGACTGCGATCCTGAGGCCATCAGGAGCTGCGGCGTCAGCGCCTCGAAGCTGGTTGCGCTCACCGATCTGGCCGCCCACGTCGCCGACGGCCGTCTCCAGCTCGCCAAGCTGGCCCGACTCGACGATGAGGTGGTCATCGGCCAACTGGTGGCCGTGCGAGGCATCGGCCGCTGGACGGCGCAGATGTTCCTCATGAGCGCGCTCGCCCGGCCTGACGTCTGGCCGGTGGACGACTTCGGCGTGCGAGCTGGGTGGACCGTGCTCACCGGGGCACCAGAGCACCCCAAGCCCAAGGCCCTCGATGCCCTGGCCGAGCCCTACCGGCCCCACCGCTCGGCGTTGGCCTGGTACTGCTGGCAGTTGGCCGACGAGGCCAAGGAGCAGCGCCGGTAGGCGATGGCTAGGGCCGAGCACCAGTAGCGTTCGAGCATGGACAGCCCCACCTTCGCCATCAACTTCGAGCGGGACGCGCTCGACGCCCTCTCGGCCTACGTCGAGATCCCGTGCCTCTCCCCGGACTTCGACGCCGCTTGGGAGCAGCACGGCTACCTCGACCAAGCCATCACCCAGGTAGCGGACTTCGCTGAGCGTCGAGCCATCTCGGGCATGACCATCGAGGTCCACCGCCTCCCCGGCCGCACCCCGGTGCTGCTGTGCGAGGTGGCACCCCGCGGTGCCAGCGGCACGGTGCTGCTCTACGGACATCTGGACAAGCAGCCTCCACTCGGAACCTGGAGCGAGGGGCTCGACCCGTTCCTGGCCGTGCGTCGAGGAGACCTGCTCTACGGCCGGGGTGCTGCGGACGATGGCTACGCCGCCTTCTCGGCCCTGCTCGCCATCGAGGCCCTCCAGGCCGCCGGTGCGAACCACGGTCGGCTGCTGGTGCTAATCGAGACCTCCGAGGAGAGCGGTAGCCCAGACCTCGACGCCCACGTGGAGGCCCTGGCCGATCGCATCGGCACGCCCGACCTCGTGATCTGCCTCGACGCCGGTGGGCCCACCGACGATCGACTGTGGATGGTGCAGTCCTTGCGCGGCAACGTCATCGTGAAGGTCAAGGTGGAGGTGCTCACCACCGGCGTGCACTCGGGCACCGCCTCAGGGGT
>CAINFA010000058.1 GCA_903847955.1 uncultured Actinomycetes bacterium | reverse complement strand
GAGACACGCTTCTTGCCGAGCGTGGGATAGATGTGCCGCTTGGCAATGTGTCGGGAGTTGTCAGCGGCGCTCAAGGTGACCTGGTGGGTGAGCCCCTCGGCGTACCAGCGCTCGATCAGCTGCTCGATCGTCAACGTCGCGTCGGGAACCGGCAGGCCGTCCTCGATCTGGCGCTGCATCGCTCGGAGCTTCTTGGTCGCCTCGACCCGCGACTTCGAGCTCACCGTCTTTCGGATGCGCTTGCCGGTGACCGGATCCCAGCCGACGTGGACCGTTGCGATCCACAGTCCGTCGCTCGCTCGGCGGTGCACCGAGCCCTCGCCGTTCGCCCTTCGTGTTGCCATTTGGAGCCTCCAACTCAATGGCTACAGTTGTGGCTACAAACGTAGGGTTTCGACCTCCTCGAGCGGTGGTCACCACCTCAAAAAACCCCTCTGACCTGGGGTTTTACTGGTGGGCCGTACAGGACTTGAACCTGTGACCCCTTGCGTGTCATGCAAGTGCGCTACCAGACTGCGCCAACGGCCCCTAAGGGATACAACCCTAGCAGCCTGCTGCGGTTCGAGGGCACTGTGGGCCTCGGTATGCCACCTGCATCTGTAACCTCGCTCGTAGCATTGCGGGATGCCTGATCGAGCTTCCTACCCTGTCGAGCGGACGCCTCCCCGACCAATCTCTCGCACGGAACGAACTGCTGCCAAACGAGCCCTCTACCGCAAGCGCCGCATCCGGGTGGCCACGAGCGCGCTGGTGATCTTCGTAGTGCTCTGCGCTGGGATCTACCTAGCGCTCCGCCAGCCCCCGCACTCTGCTGCCACAACTACGACCTCGACCCGACCCACCACGCCGGTGGTGCCGATCTACTCCCCCGCACGCATTGCTCCGGTGATCGCCCCTGCCTTCGCCGGAGAAGGCGTCTGGGCCAAGAAGGACCCGTGGAGCGGACCCAACAGCTCAGTGCTGTTCACCACCTACCGACCGAACCCGGCCAATCCCTCGACTATCGCCTATGTCGCGTGGATGCGGTCATCGACCACCCAACTTGGGCTCTACCCCGGTTACGAAGGCCCTGGTCCAACCGTCCTCAACCGAGGACCGGAGCAGGTTCCGCCGGCCGCCCGTGGCCAGCTGCTGGCCACGTTCAACTCCGGCTTCTACGAGAAGGACTCCCCTGCCGGCTTCTACACCCATGGGACCCTCTACTTCCCCATGGTCGATGGACTGTCCACGGTGGTGGAGTACACCGACGGGTCCGAAGATGTCGTGGCCTGGAACGGACCAGCTCGACCTGGTCCCAACGTGCTCATGGCTCGGCAGAACCTGCCACTGCTTGTTGATGGAGGTGTACCCACGGCGGCCAGCCAGCAGCCCTGGCGCTGGGGCATCACCCTCTACGGCGCACCAGCAGTCTGGCGCAGCGCCCTCGGCATCGATGCACATGGCAACCTGATCTACGCCGCTGCTCCGAACCAGACCGGCGCCTCGATGGCGGCGATCATGGCCCACGTGGGTGCGGTGCGGGCCATG
>CAINFA010000057.1 GCA_903847955.1 uncultured Actinomycetes bacterium | reverse complement strand
GCGAAGGTCATCATGGCCGGACCCGACAAGGTGCCTCCGGGCCGTCCGTGTCGATCGGTCACCTTGAGCACCATGTCGATACCGGTTGCATCCACCCCGGTCACGCCGTAGAGCTCGCTCGAGCCGGGGAAGGCGCGCTCCAAGAAGGCCTCGAGCTCCTCGGGGCCCATCTTGGGTTCGGGCACTAGCGACGCCGGGCGGGCCGCTGCGCGTGGCCCGGTCCGAACCACCGACCCGAGAACCGCCAGGCACCGCTCGCTGCCGGCGCCGGCGCAACGACGACGACCTGCGAGAGCGAACTGACCGCAGCCGCCACCGCGGCCACCACCTCAGGGGGCGGGGCAGGCTTGGAGCGCAAGGTGAGGTCGAACTCGGTCACAGCGGGATGTTGCCGTGCTTGCGCTGGGGCAGCTGCTCACGCTTGGTGATCAGCATCTCGAGGGAGCGAATCAGCACCTTGCGGGTCTCGCTCGGGGCGATGACGTCGTCGACGTAGCCACGCTCGGCTGCTTGGTAGGGGTTGGCGTAGCGCTGGGCGTACTCCTCGGTCAGCTCGGCTCGACGGGCCACCGGGTCCTCGGCCTGGGAGAGCTCACGTCGGTAGACGATTTCGACCGCACCATCAGCTCCCATCACCGCCAGCTCAGCGCTCGGCCAGGCGAAGGCGAGGTCGGCGCCGATGGACTTCGAGTTCATCACCACGTAGGCACCGCCGTAGGCCTTGCGGGTGATCACCTGGATGCGCGGCACGGTGGCCTCGCAGTAGGCGTAGAGCAGCTTGGCGCCGTGGCGGATGATGCCGTTGAACTCCTGGTCGGTGCCGGGCATGAAGCCAGGGACGTCGACGAAGGTGATCAGCGGGAGGTTGAAGGCATCGCAGGTCCGGACGAAGCGGGCCGCCTTCTCCGAGGACTCAATGTCGAGCACCCCAGCCAACACCGCCGGGTTGTTGCCCACGATGCCGACCGGACGGCCGTCGATGCGGGCGAAGCCACAGGTGATCTGGGCGGCGTAGCGCTGGTGGACCTCGAGGTACTCCCCGTCGTCGACCACGGCGGTGATGACCGACTTCATGTCGTAGGGCATGTTGGCCGAGGCCGGCAGGATCGAGTCCAGCTCCTCCACCAGCCGATTGGGATCATCGCCAGAGGCCTCTCGGGGCGGCTCCTCCAAGTTGTTGGCAGGCAAGAAGCCGAGCAGGAACTTCACCTCGTCGAGGCAACTGTGCTCATCGGGCAGCACGAAGTTGCACACGCCGGACTTGGTGGCGTGGGCAATGGCACCACCGAGCTGCTCCAAGGTGACGTCCTCACCGGTGACGGTCTTGACCACATCGGGGCCGGTGATGAACATGTGGCTGGTCTCTTGGACCATGAAGACGAAGTCGGTCATGGCCGGGGAGTACACCGCACCACCCGCACAGGGCCCCAAGATGACCGAGATCTGAGGGATGATCCCCGAGGCGGCCACGTTGCGGCGGAAGATGCCGCCGTAGGAGTGCAAGGAGACGACGCCCTCTTGGATGCGGGCGCCGGCGCCATCGTTGAGCCCGATCATCGGCACGCCGAGGGAAGCGGCGAGGTCCATGATCTTGTGGATCTTCTCGGCGAACACCTCACCCAAGGCACCGCCGTAGACGGTGAAGTCCTGGCTGAAGACGCAGACCTTGCGACCATCGATGGTGCCAAAGCCGGTGATGACACCGTCGGTGTACGGGCGGTAGTCCTCGAGCCCCATGCCATGCGCCCGGTGGCGGGCCAACATGTCGAGCTCTTGGAAGCTGCCTTCATCGAGCAGGTACTCAATCCGCTCGCGTGCGGTCAGCTTGCCCTTTTGGTGCTGGCGCTCGACCGAGGCGGGCGAGCCAGCCTCGAGTGCGGCCTGCTTGCGGGCGGCCAAGTCTTCGAGCAGAGGTCCCATGGGGTGTTCCATGTCGCCGAGGCTACCTGTCCGCCAACCCGGTGGGGTTGGCTACTCCTGGACCAGTTCGATCAGGGTCGAGAACGCAGTCTTGGGGTGCACGAAGGCGACCGTGGTTCCCCGTGAGCCCGGCCTCGGCGCCTCATCGATGACCCGACCACCCATGGCCTTGATCTGCTCGAGCGCCGCCGCACAGTCGGCCACGCGGTAGCCCACGTGGTGCAACCCCTCGCCCTTGGAGGCGAGGTATTTCGCCACCGGCGAGTCCTCCCTCGTAGGGGTGAGCAGCTGGACGTAGGAATCAGCCACCTTGAGCAGGGCTTCTTCGACGCCGTCGGACTCCACGCGCTCACGGTGGTCGACGGTGGCACCGAAGGCCTCGGCGTACCACGCGATGGCGGCCTCGAGGTCGTGGACGGCGATGGCGATGTGGTCGATCTCGGTCAGCAAGGGCTCGGTCATGACCCTCACGCTCCGTGCCGACGGAACACGGTCAGTCGGTCCTCGCCCACCTGGGCTCGGAACTCGGGATCGTCGATGCCCTGCCCTTCGGCCTCGGCCAAGCACAGCACGCCGATCTTGCCCTCGTGGAGGTTCTTGTGGACTTGGTAGGCGGCCTCTCCCACGTTCTCCAAGGTCTCCACCGACGACAGCGGCGGGACGATCTTGCCCTCGCAGATCAACTGGTTGGCCTGCCAGGCCTCACGGTAGTTAGCGAAGTGGCTCCCAATGATGCGCTTGAGCTTCATCCACAGGTGGCGGTTGTCGTACTCGATCATGTAGCCAGAAGTCGCCGCGCAGGTCACGATGGTGCCAGCCCGCTTGGTCACGAAGACCGAGGCGCCCATGGTCGAGCGTCCTGGGTGCTCGAAGACGATGTCGGGGTCATCACCAACCAAGGCACGGATGTCCTTGCCCAGACGGCGCCACTCGGATTCGTCCTGGGTGTGCTCGTCCTTCCAGAACTGGTAGCCCGCAGCCTTGCGGTCGATCACGTGCTCAACCCCGAGGTCGTGCATGAGCGCCACCTTCTCGGGCGAGGACACCACCGCGATCGGGGTGCCACCGCCGTTGAGGACGTACTGCGCGGCGTAGCTCCCGATGCCACCCGAGGCTCCCCAGATCAAGACCTTGTCGCCTTGGGTCATGTGCGCCCCATTGGGCGAGACGATCATGCGGTACGAGGTCGAGTTGCACAGCGCGTTGACCGCGGCCTCCTCCCAGCTGAGGTGCGTTGGTTTGGGCATGAGCTGGTTGGCCTTGACGATGGCCACGTCAGCCAGACCACCGAAGTTGGTCTCAAAGCCCCAGATCCGCTGGTTAGCGGCCAGCATCGAGTCGTCGTGGGCTGAGGGGTCCTGGTCGTCGACGTAGTTGCAGTGGACGGTGACCTTGTCACCCGGCTTCCAATTGCGGACTGCCGACCCGCACTTGAGGACGATCCCAGAAGCATCCGATCCGACGATGTGGTGGTCGAGGGCGTGACGCTTGCCCCACACCCCCTCCTTGCCGAGGCGGTCGAGGAACCCAAAGGTCGACAGTGGCTCGAAGATCGAGGTCCACACCGTGTTGAAGTTGATCGAGCTGGCCATGACCGCCAGGTAGACCTCGTCGGGGGCAATCTCAGGAAGCTCGACCTCTCCCACCACGAGCGAGCGGCGTGGGTCCTTGTCGGCGCTGTCGAGCCCGGCGAACATCTCGGCGTCTTGTCGCCTGACGTAGGCGGCACGGACGCTCGTAGGCATCGGCATCGAGGCGAGCTCGTCGCCGGTGACGCCTGCAACTGCGGCATGGAGGATGTCGGTCATGGCCAAACCATAGCCACTGACCCCGGGGCCAAGCGATGGTGTACGGCGGCGTCTGCTGGCATAGGCTGCCCAGACAACCGCTGCTCTAGGGAGGTCTCCCATGGCTGGATCCGTCATCGTCTCAGGTGCTCGCACCCCCATCGGCAAGCTGTCGGGCGTCTTCGCCTCGATGTCGGCCGCCGACCTCGGTGGCATCGCCATCGCCGAGGCCCTCGCCCGAGCGGGGATCTCCGGCGACCAGGTCGACATGGTGCTCATGGGCCACGTCATTGAGGCCGGTGGTGGCCAGATCACGGCTCGCCAGGCTGCGGTCAAGGGCGGCATCCCCATGTCGGTGCCCGCCACCACGGTGAACAAGGTCTGCCTCTCGGGCCTCAACGCCATCTACCTTGCCGACCTCATGATCAACGCCGGCGAGGCCGACATCGTGGTCGCCGGCGGCATGGAGTCGATGACCCAGGCCCCGTACCTGCTGCCTGGGGCGCGTGCTGGCTACCGCCTGGGCGACGCCCAGATCATCGACTCGATGATGTACGACGG
>CAINFA010000056.1 GCA_903847955.1 uncultured Actinomycetes bacterium | reverse complement strand
TGACTTACGAACCGTACTTCGTATAGAGTGTCCGCATGACCTCGGCACAGTTGCTCCTGCTCTCCCCACTCCCCCTCGCGGCCCTCGTCCTCGAGACCGCTGGTCGGAGGTGGACCACCACTCGTTCCTGCTCCCTCGCCTTGGCCGCTGGCATCGTGGCGATGCTGGGGCTCGCGTCGTGCGCGAGCACCGGGCAGCAGCACCCGAGCTCGGCGCTGGTGCGAATCACCTGGCTTGGGCTCGTGGTCGACCTGAGCGCCCTCGTGGTGGGCCTGACGGTGCTGAGCTACGCACGTCGCAACCTGGCCTTCGACCCGAGCGGTCGTCGCTTCGCCAGTGCCACGGCGCTCGTCCTCGGTGGCACCATCGTGGCCACCTCGGGCGCCAGGCTCTCGGTGCTGTGCCTTGGGTGGGTGCTGACGAGCATCGGTGCGGTGGCGGCCTTTGCTGGCGGTGGCACCCGGCGCACCCGCAACCGCATGGCCCTCGTGCTTGGGCTCGGCGATCTGGCCTTGCTCCTCGCCCTCGGGATCCTCTGGTGGGCCTGTGGCGATGCCTCGTTGAGCTCGCTCGCTGGAACCGAGCATGCACTGAACCACCACGTGCTCACGCTGGGGCCCATCGGGGTGCACCTCGGTGCAGTGGTGGCGGTGCTCATGGTGCTCGCTGTTGCAGCCCGGGCCGGCCAGGCACCGCTCCCGGGGTGGCTGCCGAGCACGGTGGAGGCGTCGACCCCCACCTCGGCGTTGCTGCACGCCGGCGTGGTCAACGCCGGTGGCTACCTCCTCGTCGTGGCCACCCCTCTGACCGTGGCAAGTCGCGCCGGGGATGCCCTGCTCATCGCCATCGCCTCACTGTCGGTGGTGCTCGGCGCAGCTGCCGCCCGCCACCGTCCCGACCGCAAGGGGCAGCTCGCCATCAGCACGGTGGCCCAAATGGGCTTCATGCTGCTCTCCATCGGCGTTGGTGCCCCAGCCGTGGCCATCGCCCACCTCGTCGGTCACGCGCAGTACAAGTCGTCGAGGTTCCTCGGCGCCGGCGGCGCGGTTGAGCTCGCCACCACCGAGCGTCGGTTCGCCCGCCCCGCCTCGCTCGGACAGGTGCCAGCAATGGCCTCGGCGCTCGTTAGCGGCGCCATCGCGGCGGCGGGGGCGTGGTGGGTGCTGGGCCCTGCAGCTTCGAGGGCCGACCACGTGCTGGGTGCTGGGGCGTCCTTCATGATCGCGGCCACCGCCACCTGGGCGGTGCTCGCAGGTGGCGCTCAGGGCTCGCTGCGCAGGCGCTTGCTCGGTGCCGTCGTGGTTGGCGTGGGCGTGGATGCGCTGCTCAGCAGAGCCATTGCGGAGTCGACCTCGCTCCACCTCGGCACGACGGGGGTCTCCCTCGCCGCCGGACTCGGCGCACTGGCCGTCCTCGGGATTGCCGTGCACGTCGGTGGTCGGGTACCCGCGACGGCACCGGTGGTCACCGCATCGTTGGCGGGCTTCCAAGCGCCCATCGGCACCGTCGCGGTGCCACGTCGCACCCCTGCCCGACCCACCTCTCGCCTCGAGGTGCCCCCCGCACGAGCCGAGGTGCTGGCATGACCACCCTGAGCACCTCCACGCTGCGCATCGACGTGGCGACCGCCGCCCGGGTGATCGCCCCGCTGTGGCCCCTCGAGAACGTCATCGCGGTGAACCCCCTGCTGTCGTCGCTCGACCTGCCGTTCCACCACGCCATCGGCGCAGCATCGACCTGGCTGGCGGCCAGGGGCTACCCCGATGCAGCCATCGTCCAGCGCTCCCTCGAGCTCGGCCAGATGAGCCGCGTCGACCTTGAGGTGGCCGCGGCATCGCTCGGCACCACGGCCGAGGTGCTCGACCAGCCCCGCGCACGCGTCGCTCCACGACGCCTTCGCGGGGCCGCCGAACGAGCTGATGCCCTGGCAGGGACGGCACTCGCCCCTGCCGTCGACGCCGTGGTGGCGTGGTGGTGCGCCCAGCTGGTGGGTTCAGCGTCGTTCCACACCCCGAACCGTGGCATCTGGCGGTCCTTCACCACCCTTGCTCCCCACGACCGTGCCACGAGGAAGCTGGTGGGCCGCAAGAGCTCGCTGTGGGCAGCACTGGCTCCTGACCCCGAGCACTCCTTGGTGCTCTTGGTAGAGCGGCTGGGGCTCGAAGACACCACCATCCTCGACGAGCTCACCGGGCAACTCGCCCGGCTTCCGGGATGGTCTGGGTTCGCCCGCTACTGCAGTGAGTGGCGGCCCGCTGATGCGACGGGTCCGTCGATCACGCTCACCGAGCTGCTGGCCATCCGACTCTGCCTCGAGGTTGGCGCCCTCGAGGCCGCCGGGCTGCTCGGCACGGGCTTCAACAGGCTGATGGAACCACCGGTTCGTGATCTGGCCGGCGAGGTGGCACTGGTCGCGCTCGAGCGTGGCTACCGCCGCCAACTGCTCGCCAAGCTCGACGGATCGGTCTCGAGCACCCACGGCGTGGCGGCTCAGGTGGTGTGCTGCATCGACGTGCGCTCTGAGGGTCTGCGTCGGCACCTCGAGGACATCGGCCCCTACGCCACGGTCGGCGCTGCAGGCTTCTTCGGCTTCCCCTTCAACCTGACCCACGCCGGCGCCGCTGAGCCTTACCCTTCAGCGCCGGTGCTGCTCAACCCAGCGATCACCTTGGCCGAGACCGCCGAGGCTCCTCGAACCCTGCGTGCTCCTGGGCCACAGCGAGCCACGGTGGCAGCGTCAGTGGAGACCACCACCCACCACCCCGCCGCCATGTTCCCCGCCGCTCAGGTCGCCGGCTGGTGGCTCGGACCCTTGGCGCTGCTCCGATCGGCCGCACCGTCGTTGTTGCCACCCACTGCCTCCAACCACGGTGGCACCCTCGACCTCGGAGTGTTGAGCGACGAGGAGCAGGCGGCCATCGTCGAAGGGGCGCTGCGCTCGATGAGCCTCACCGACAGCTTCGCACCACTCGTGGTGGTGCTCGGGCACGGTTCGAGCTCGGTGGCCAATGCCCATGGCACCTCGCTCGACTGCGGCGCCTGCGGCGGACACCCCGGCGCCCCCAATGCCCGCGCCCTCGTGGCCGCGGCCAACAACCCGGCCGTGCGAGTGCTCCTTAGCGCACGGGGCGTCGTCATCCCCCCAACGACGCTGTTCGTCGCTGGCATCCACGACACCACCACCGACGTCGTGACCCTGTTCACCGAGGGCGACCTCGGGGCGCACCACCATGCGGTCGAGACGCTGCGACAGGATCTCCTCACAGCAGGTGCTGCCAACGCCGCAGAGCGATCCCACGCCTTTTCGAGCGGCCTCGATCCGCGCGCACGTTCCCGAGACTGGGCCGAGCCGTGCCCGGAGTGGGGCCTCGTGGGCAACGCCTCGTTCATCATCGGCCCACGATCGATGACCCAGGGGGTGAACCTCGAGCGTCGGGCGTTCCTGCACAGCTACGACCCCGAGCTCGATCCGAGCGGGTCGATCCTCGAGACCATCCTGACGGCCCCGGTGGTCGTGGCCCAGTGGATCAACGCGCAGTACTACTTCTCGACCACCGACCCCGAGCTCTTCGGCGCTGGCGACAAGACCCTGCACAACCCCATCGCCAACGTCGGCGTCCTCGAGGGGGTCGGCGGCGACCTCAAGGTCGGCCTCCCTCGGCAGTCGCTGTTCGAAGGAGATGTGGCCATCCACACCCCCCAGCGCCTGCTGTGCGTGATCGAGGCACCCGAGGAGCGCATCGATGCGGTGATCGCTCGGAACCCGATCTTGCGGCAGCTCTTCGACGGCGGTTGGGTCCACCTGACCGCTCGCACCTCTCCCCAGGAGCGCTTCAAGCACCGCATCGCACCAACGCGGTGGGTGGATGACCCTGACCTGCCGGAGAACGCCGCACCCTTGCCCGCCACCGACCCAACGAACCCCTAGGAGGACCCCGTGTCGAACCTCGGCCTGACGGCCATGACCAAGTTGGAGGTGATCGTGCAAGGCGAGGACCTCGCTGCGGTCACCGACGTCCTCGACCTCGCCGGAGCGAGGGGCTACACCCTGCTGTCGGGTGTCTCAGGCCTCGGGCACGGCGGCTTCCACCAAGGCAGCTTGTACTTCAACGACCGCGACGGCCTGCACCTCGTGCTCGTTGTCGTCCCCGAGGAGACTGCGGTGCCGGTGATTGAGGCGGTCCGCAAGCTCCTCGAGACGCGCCCTGGGGTGCTGTTCGCCTCCACCACCTACGTCTCTCGCCCGGAGTACTTCCGATGAGCCCAACCAAGCTCTTGAGCATCGTCGACGACGGCTCGCTCGAGCCGCTCCTTCGCCCCATCGCCGAGCAGCGGGGGCTCGAGGTCGAGGTCCTCCCGGCGGGCCTCGGCGCGGAGGTACTGGCCGCCCTCGTCGCTGGCGACGTGGTCACCGCCTCGCCGGGCACCGTGGGGGTGGAGTTGGCTGCGCTCGATGCTGCGGCGCTCAACTTGTGGCCGCGGCCCCAGACCTCGCTCGTGCTCGCCGACGGCGCCACCCTGCTCGGCGCGCTCGAGGCGGCGGGCTTCCCCATCGCCCCG
The DNA here is from genome assembly GCA_903847955.1 of uncultured Actinomycetes bacterium. Taxonomy (GTDB): domain Bacteria; phylum Actinomycetota; class Acidimicrobiia; order Acidimicrobiales; family RAAP-2; genus CAINFA01. The sequence continues at coordinate 4,309 of CAINFA010000056.1, read as the reverse complement.
GCACTGGCCCAGACCCCTGGAGCCCTCGGCACGAGCATCGCTCGCCGCCCCGATGGCGAGGTCGCGACGCTCACCCACGTGCACCGAGACACCCAGGGGCGGTGGCTCCGTGGACCAGGTGGATGCGACCGTACCGAGCTCGACCACGCCGCCCGGCTGGCCAAGGCCATCGCGGACGGCATCGACCTGTGCGGAGCCCTCACGGTGATCACCGGCCTGAAAGGCTGCGAGGTAGCAGTGGGCGCGGTCGTCGCCTTCCCTGATCTCGGGGTGTTGGCGCCTGACCCCGAGTGGCTCGAGGAACTGGCCGACGCCCACTTGGCCTGCATCGCGGGACTCGACCGGCTGGCTGGATGCGAGAGTGGTGCATGGTGATGCTCGGCCAACAACGACTCCTCCTCACCGGCATCGCCACCGAGGACTCCATCGCCACCGCCACCTTGCGCCAAGCGCTCGAGTTCGGCGCCCAGGTCATCTGCACTGCCTTCCCCCGCGACCTCGAGGGCGCACGGGCAGTCGTGGCGGGGATTGACCCCAGCGTGGAGGTCCTCGGACTCGACCTGTGTGATCCTGCAGGTGTCGAGGCGTGCCGAGCGAGCATCGTGGAGCGCCTGGGTGGGCTCGATGGAGCCCTGCACGCCGTGGCGTTCGCACCTGCTCGAGCGCTGGCGGCCCCGATGTCGGTGGCCGAGCCCCAGGACCTCGAGCTCTCGTTCCGCACCAGCGTCCAGAGCTTCTCGGTCCTCGCCAACTTGGTAGCCGATCTCGCCCCTCCTAGCGGCGGGGCGGTGGTGGGTCTGGACTTCGATGGTGGTGGAGCCTTCAGCGTCTACAACTGGATGGGCGTGATGAAGGCGGCACTGCGGGAGCTGACGACGTACTTGGCGCGCGACCTCGGTGACCGGAGAGTCCGGGTCAACCTGGTCGCCGCCGGTCCGCTGTTGACCCGAGCAGCTCGGCACATCCCCGACTTCGACGTGCTGCTCAACGCCTGGGCCACCACCGCTCCCCTCGAGTGGGATGCCGGGGACCCCTCCCCGGTGGCGGATGCGATCTGCTTCTTGCTGAGCCCCTTCGCCCGAGCCATCACCGGTGAGGTGCTGCACGTCGATGGGGGCTTTGGCGCCATGGCTGGCCCCCTCCCCAGAGGGTGACCTCAGTGCTCCCTGGGACGAGTTCAGTCCTTGGGTGAGGCGTAGACGACGTCCCAAGTGGATGGCAGCTCGGGGTGGGGCCAGCTGGGGTCGGGCACGAAGTCGAGGTGACTGCCGTCGAAGGGGTAGGCGGCGCGCTCGATGCGACCAATGACCTCCTCGGCACTGCGGTTGACCGCGTCGATCACCGCTGTGCTGAAAATCGAACGGTCGATGATCTGCTCGAACTCATCGGCGTCCTTCCACGACCAGGTCAGGTCAGGCTCGACGATGATGTCGATCACGTAGTCCATGGTGGCGATGCCGATCGGGGTCCGAACGTAGGGGGCTTGGAAGTTGACGTAGTACCCGATGTGCTCGTGGTCCTCGTTCCAGGTGATCCAGATCCCGAAGTACGGGTTCGGCTCGAGCACCCATAGGCACGAGACGTCCCAGACGTGCTCGACGTACTCCCAGCTGGAGGCGGAGAGGTTGGCGATGGTCCGGTCGCAGCGGGCGATGGATGCGTCCGCACCTTCGGGGTAGCCCGGGATGGTCCGCACGGTTCCCTTGGGCATCCACAGCAGTGCTCGCGCTTCGTTGTCGTCGACCACCCGCAGCGGACGTGCGGCCCAGACCTGGTCCTTCCAGCACTCCTGCAGGGTGACGGTCGTGCCGGGGGTCCACATGGCTCCACCCTCCCACGGTGCTCCTCGGCACAGCAAGGACCGGCGGGACCTGCCATGCGGAAGGAATGGACGATGGATCCTTCGACCGCTCCTCGATCCACGAGCACCGAGAGATCAACGGCGCGGTGCGCCACGTGGAGCTGACGAGTGGTCACGCCACGATGCACCCGACGGCCATGTGGCACACCGCTGGCGTCGTGGAACCCTGCGAGTTGGTGCTCATCACCCCACGCCTTGGCACCGAACCTCGTCCACGAGCAAGCAGAGCTGGGGTCGAGGCAAGCTGCGCACCCCCTGTCTGGTCGCCGCGTCGATCCCGAGCACGGTTGGCCGCTACCTCGATGGTCAGGTACGATCATCTCCGCTTCTGATGGCTTCCAACCACGCAACGTGCGCCGCTGGTTTGCCACAGGAGTTCGAGGAGGGGTGCGAGAGCGGCCGAATCGGACGGTCTCGAAAACCGTTGAACTGCAAGGTTCCGTGGGTTCAAATCCCACCCCCTCCGCCACCGCCACGGCGCCGGCTCCTGCCGGCGCCGTGGCGCGTCAGCGCCCCGCTCGATGCCCCTGGTCGAGCCCGTGGGACGTAGCCTTGAAGCATCGAGACCTTGGAGCTGCCATGACCCTCACCGACGCCGCCACCATCCCCACGGCCCGCACGATCCGCACCGCACTGCCAGGACCCCGCTCCCTCGAGCTCCAGGCTCGCCGGACCTCCGCCGTGGCATCAGGGGTCTCCAAGGGCTTCCCGGTCTTCATTGAGCGAGCGGCGGGCGCCATCGTGGTCGACGTCGACGGCAATGCCCTGCTCGACCTCGGCTCGGGCATTGCGGTCACCTCGATTGGGCACGCGGTCCCCGAGGTCACTGACGCCATCGTCGACCAGGCCGGGCGCTTCGTGCACACCTGCTTCATGGTGACCCCGTACGAGTCCTACGTGGCGGTGTGCGAAGCCCTCAACGAGCGCGCACCAGTCGAGGGCCCGGCGCGCTCGGCACTGTTCAACTCCGGAGCAGAGGCGGTGGAGAACGCGGTGAAGATCGCGCGCCATGCCACTGGCAAGGCCGGTGTTGCGGTCTTCGACCACGCCTACCACGGTCGGACCAACCTCACCATGGCCCTCACGGCGAAGTCGATGCCCTACAAGCACGGCTTTGGCCCCTTCGCCCCCGAGGTCTACCGCGTCCCCATGTCGTACCCCTACCGAGATGGGCTGAGCGGCCCTGAGGCCGCCGCTCGGGCCATCTCGGTGCTCGAGTCCCAAATCGGTGCCACGAACCTGGCTGCGGTGCTGATCGAGCCCATCCAAGGTGAGGGTGGCTTCATCGTCCCCGCACCTGGCTTCCTCGGCGCGTTGGCGGCGTGGTGTCGAGCCAACGACGTGGTCTTCATCGCCGATGAGATCCAGTCGGGGTTCTGTCGGACCGGCGACTGGTTCGCCCTCAACGCCGAAGGCGTCACGGCCGACCTCGTCACCACCGCCAAGGGCATCGCCGGCGGCATGCCGCTCGCCGCGGTGACCGGCCGGGCAGCGCTCATGGAGGCGGTGCACGAAGGTGGCTTGGGAGGCACCTACGGCGGTAACCCCGTCGCCGCGGCAGCTGCGGTTGCGTCGATCGCCTACATGGCCGAGCACGACCTCGCTGGTCGAGCTCGCCACATCGGAGCACAGCTGCTCTCGACGCTGTCCGGCTTGGCCGACGAGCTTCAGGGCATCGGCGAGGTTCGGGGCCGCGGTGCGATGGTGGCGATCGAGCTGGTCGAGCCCGGGACCACCACGCCGATGCCCAACGCGGCCAAGGCCGTCGCCCAAGCGTGCAACGCCGAAGGGGTGCTCGTGCTGACCTGCGGGACCTACGGCAACGTCTTGCGCCTGCTGCCACCGCTCGTCATCACCGACGAGCAGCTGGCCGATGGGCTCGGCGTGCTCAGCGGTGCCCTGCGCAAGGTCTTGGGCTGAGCACTGCGCGCACCAAAGACCCCGCGACCCATGGGAGCAACTGAGCGCTCGGTGGAGCGTCGCCGTGCTCGCCATCTCGAGGTCAACCGAGCGCCATGGCTCGTCTCAATCATCCCAACCTCGCCCGAGCGAGACGGCTCTGGCGGAAGCCGACAACACCTCGTGGGTGGCAGAGGACCCGGCCGGCCATGAGACGTAGCGGCGGGCGGCGGCGTCCTTTAGTGTGAGGTCCGTTCGGTCGAACGACCGCACCAACTCCAGGAGGAAGCATCGACATGGCGAACGAAGAGTGGGGACCGCTTGCTGGTCTGATCGGGCAGTGGGAAGGCGACCAAGGCCTCGATGTCTCGTTCCACAACGCCGACGGCGTCATCGGTGAGACCCCCTTCCGTGAGGTGACCACCTTCAAGCCCTTTGGTCCGGTCGAGAACGGCAAGCAGAGCCTGTACGGACTCGACTACCGCACGGCCGCCTACCGCGCAGGGGAGGACACCCCCTTCCACCCCGAGGTCGGCTACTGGCGGTGGG
>CAINFA010000055.1 GCA_903847955.1 uncultured Actinomycetes bacterium | reverse complement strand
TGCCACCGATGGCGCGCACCTCCACGCCAATGGCGAGGGCGAGCTTCGATTCGAGATCGAGGTGCTCTTCGAACGAGCTGGTCTCCTGCTCGCCGTAGGGGCCCGGGAGGGCGAGCCCAGAGGTCCAGCTCAACGGTGCCGACGTGTGCGCGGCGCTGAGCAACGGACTCGAGGTGGCCGTGGTGTAGCTGAGCACGAGTGGCGCTGACGTCGTGCGCGGGGTGATCGTGCCGGAGAACGCGCAGCTGGGCGAGGCGTTCTGGGCCCCGGTGCAACTCCAGCCCGACGAGGTGGTGGACCAACTGGTGACGAGCCCAGCTGGGAGCAGGTTGGAGAGCACCGCTGGCGCCGAAGCGCTGTAGGTCACCGTCGTGGCCGAGGAGTTGCGCAACGCAAGCTGGATTGCTGCGGCCGAGCCGAGGCCGATCTGGGGCACGGCTTGGCGGACGACGGTGACGCCCGAAACACCGTTGGCGATGACGTTGACCGGGAGGGTCACCGAAGAGGAGGCTGCACCGGGCAGGTTGACCGACAGGTGGAGCGCCCCACTGCTGCCCGCCGAGAGGTTGTTGCGGAGGAGAGCGACGAGCACCACCGCGTGGCCGGGTGCCACGTTGGAGAGGGGACTCGTTGAGGTGCCCTCGAGCTGGCAGGTGGTGAAGTGCTCGTGGCTCGGGCGGCACGACCAGGCCGGTCCCTCGAGGGCGCCTTGCGCGGAGTAGGTGCTGAGCTTGGTGACCGTCACCCCACCTGGGAGCGCCGCGGTGACCGTCGAAGCTCCGGTGGAGGTGGCGGCGCTGCCGTCGTTGCGAACCTCGATGGCGACGGGGTCAACGAACCCAGCGTGGAGGGTGACCGCTCCAGCGACCTGCCCAGCCAGGGCGACGAGCGAGGCCTCGGTGGAAGGAGCCGTTGCACTGGCGTCAGCAGCACCAGCTGCGGTGAGTACGGCCGATGCCGCCACGACCACCGCAACCAACCCACGTGTCCACCTGCTCGACCACCTCGATAACAACGGTCCCCCCTCGATCCACATGGTCGGTCTGGCGGCGTGCCGAGGTCGATCTCCGGAATGAAGCCGTCAATCTAAGAGCCTGCTGAGGCCGAAGCAAGCCACCCCGCGTACCTCCGACAGTGCATTCGGGTGTCATTGTCGCAGGTCAGCGCCTTGCGGAGCACCACGAACGGGCTACGGCGCGTCGAGAGGAGCCCCCGGCGGGCGGCGCGTCGAGCATGCACTGAAATGCCGAAGGGCCCCGCAGAGTGCTCTGCGGGGCCCTTCAGAACGTGCCACCGCTGGTGGCTGGTGCTGGTCAGTGCTTGGGAACCGTGACCGCACCGTAGGTGCCGTCCTGGTACGCCTTCACCCAGTTGATCTTCATCGTTGCAGTCGAACCGTTGGGGGCCACCGGGGAGGCAGCGCCACCGACGGCGTCGTTCAAGATGAGGAAGAACGGAGCGTTGAAGGGCCAGTTGCCACCCTCAGAGGAGATGGCGGTGCCCGGGCCCACGGTCAGCGAGGTGGTGCCGACAGTCTGGGTCACGTCCTTGGTGGTCGGGTTGTAGGTCTCCATGGCCCAGGCCTTACCGTCCAAGATGTAGACGATGGAGTTCGGGGTCCACAAGATGCCGTAGTTGTGCCAGCCGCCGGTCATCTGCGCCTTGGTCAGCGGAGCGACCTGGGTCAGGCCGGTGCCCTCGCCCCAGTCCGCCGAGGAGCCGGGGATGTTCGAGTGGATGGTGGCCTGGTCCTGAGAGTCGTTCTGGAGACCCTCGGCGATGTCGAGCTCGCCGCAGTAGGGCCAGCCGGTGCCGGGCTGGTTGGAGTTGTACTCCTGGCCCATCATCCAGAAGGCTGGCCAGTTGAACGAGCCAGCAGGCATCCAGATGCGAGCCTCAATCTGGCCGTACTGGAAGTTGAGCTTGTTCTCGGTCCAGATCCGGGCGCTGGTCCAAGTGGAGCCCCAGGTCTGGGAGCTCGATGCGCAACCAGGGATGGCGGTGGCGATGCACTTGGCGGTGATGGCGAGGTTGCCCTGGCCGTCGTAGCCGAGGTTGGCCGGGTTGGTGGTGTTGTTCTCCACCTCGCCGGTGCCGTACCCAGTGGCACCGGTCACGGCCGTCCAGACGTTCGAGGGGGGCGGGGTGCCTTGCGCGCCAGCGAAGGTCTCCTGCCACAGCAGCTTGCCCGCCGGGGTGGTGTCGTAGTTGCCGGTGGGCAGCATCGGGGCGGCGGGGTGCACCACGCCGCCGTTCCAGACCAGCTTCTTGCCGAGCTTGATGCAGGTGTAGGTGACGTTCTTGTAGGTCAAGGTCGCACCGAGCACCGGGCAGGCCACGCCGGACAAGGGGTTGGTAGCGCCGGCAATCGAACTGGTCGATGCCACGACGCCAATGGACCCGCCAACGACGGCGGTTGCTGCCACGAGGTTCATCAGTCTTCTCATAGTTGCGAACGTACACCCACCCCCACCCTCGAACAAGGCACCCTCACCAATCTCTCAGTGCCTGACTGGACATCGAGCCGTGGAAGTGCACCCCTCTCCAGGACGCGCTCAAGCCGTCCGAGGACTGACGACGCCAGCACGCACGCACCTGCCTCCAACAGCGCACCAGCGCTGCTCCAAGAGGAGAAGCGCTGGGAGGTGCGCAGCAAGAGCGACGGCGGGTTGGTCAGCAGTTCGCGCCGAGGTTGCCGTAGCGAACGCCATCGGGACAGGTCGCACCGGTGAAGGTGGCCGAGGCCTGGCCGCTGACGCTCAACAACCGGGCACCGGTCAGGTTGGCGTTGGTGAAGTTGGCGCCGGTGAAGTTGGCGCCGGTGAAGTCCACCTGGGAGAAGTTCGAGCCGGTCAGGTCAGCGTTGGTGAGGTTCGTGTCACCGAGCTGCGCGCTGGCGAGGTCACCGTTGTGGATGGTGACGCCGGTGAAGTCCGTGCCCACCAGCTGGGCGCCGGCCAGGTAGATCCCCGAGAGGTCCACAGCTCCGAAGGTGACGCCGTTGAGGTAGGCACCGCCGATGCTGGCGCCGGGTCCCACGAGGTAGGAGACCTGCTGGCCCTCGTGGGGTCCAGTGAGGATCTGCCAGCCCTCGGGCAAGCTGGCCGGGGTGCCGGTCAGGTAAGCCGAGATGACGCCCGACAGGTTGGCGCCAGCCAACTTGGTGCCCTCGAGGGTGGCCGAGGACAAGGTGGCGTCGGTCAAGTTCGCACCGGTCAGGTCGGCACCAGTCAGGTCTGCTCCGTAGAGCAACGCCGAGCTCAGGTCGACCCCGGCCAAGTTGGCGCCGTTGAGGTCGGCGCCAGCCAAGGTGGCCGAGGGGCCGGCCAAGAAGCCGTCCGCCAGCGCCCAGCCCGTGGGCAAGCTGGCCGGCGTGCCCTCAATGGACCCTGAGGTGATCCCCGTCAGGTTGGCCCCGGCCAAGGTGGTGCCCGCGAGGCTGGCCCCGGTCAAGGTGGCGTTGGAGAGGTTGGCGCCGGCGAGGTCGTCGCCCGAGAGGACCACATTGGTGAGGTCGAGCCCCGAGAGGTTGACGCCGGGGCCGACCAAGATGCCACCGCTCAACGCCCAGGTGCTGGGCAACGATGCGGGGGTGCCTGAGATCGAGGCGGAGGTCACCCCAGCCAGGTTGGCACCAGCCAAGGTGGTGCCGGCCAGGTTCGCCCTCGACAAGGTGGCGCCGCTCAGGTTGGCGCCCGTCAAGTTGGCGCCGGCGAAGTTGGCACCGGTCAGGTTCACCCCGCTGAGGTTGACCCCGGGCAGCGATGCTGCGGTCAAGTTGGCTCCCGCACCGACGAGGAAGCCGCCTAGCTCCCGCCATCCCCCCGGCAGCGAGGCAGCCGAGCCGACGAGGCCGCCGGAGGTAACCCGAGAGAGCCCGGCACCAGCGAAGCTGGCGTGGGTGATGGTGGCACCGGTCAGGGTGGCACCGGTCAGGTTCGCACGGGTGAGGTTGGCGCTGGTCAGGACTGCACCGGTCAAGGTGGCCCCCGCCAGGTTGGCACCAAGCAGCGCCGCGCTGGTCAGGTTGGCACCAGGCCCGACGAGGTAGCCCCCGGTGAGCCGCCAGCTGGTGGGGAGGCTGGCGGGGATGCCGACCACGGCACCTGAGAGCACGCGCGTCAACTTGGTGGTCTTCATGACCGCTCCGGCCAGGTCAGCACCTTGGAGGTTCGCGCCGGTGAAGTTGGCACCGGCGAAGGCTCCGGTGACCGCGACCTGCCCACGAGGGCAGCTGTGGGCGAGCACGCTCACCGACCGCAGCGAGGCACCCACCTTGCAGGCGTGGTAGGTGGTGTGGGCGGCAGTGGCCGCCGTGGCGGTGCCAGCGGTGGTCAGGGGGACCCCGACGGCGAGCCCGAGAGAGCTCACCGCCACGGCGAGACGGAGAGGTGCGCGCATGGGAGCTGCCTTTCTTCGAGGTGTGGAGCCGGCCTAGGCCTTGGTGAGGTGGGTGACGACCAAGGCGATGGTGTTGCCGCCAGGGCCGGGGTAGCCGTAGGGGTCCTTCGGGGTCACCCAACCGGTGAACCGGAGCGTGGAGTAGACGTCCCAGTCCGCACCGTAGAGCAGCGGTGCCTCGGGCACGTCGTTGGTCATGATGCCCGACAGCGTGTTGACGTTGGTCTGGAACGCTGCGGTGCCGACCTGGGAGGCCGCCAACTTGATCAACGCCGCCTGGGCGACGGGGTTCACGTAGTCACCGAAGTCGGTCGAACCACTCGTGTTGGCCGGGTCGTCCAGCCAGTTCTCGAACTGGGAGTAGGGGTTCGAACCGCCTGCACCCCAGCGGATGATGGCGTCGAAGTTCCGGGTGGAGATGTTGGAGTTCCACTGACCGGTCGAGACGCCAACGGCTGAGACGTTGACGTGGTCGGCCTTGAGCTGGGAGGAGATCAGCTGCATGTCCTCGGTGTAGTCCGAGTAGGCCACCGGGTCCTGGATCGAGAAGCTGCACTCGGTCTTGGCAGCCAGACCGGTAGCGGTGCTGGCGGCCTTGGTCGACACGGCGAAGTAGCCGCGGGAGTCGATGGCGTAGCCAGCTTGCTGGAGGAACGACTTCACCGTGGAGGCCGAAGCCCCCTTGGTGTTGAGGTTGTTGGCGAAGGAGCCGAGATAGGCCGACTGCAGCGGGGTGAGTCCACTCGAGGAGGTGGCGGGCTGCTCGTAGCCGGTCTCGCCGATGCTCGACAGCTGGCTCCGGTTGATGGCCATGGAGATGGCCTTCCGGAAGTTCGGGTCACCGAGGCAGTCCGTGCGGCCGTCAGGGGCCGACGGGCTGACGTTGAACCACAAGGTGACCGTCGAGCCAGGCGGGTAGTAGAAGTGGTCGTGGGACGGGTCCATGGCGATGTAGGTCCGGGTCACCTGGGGAATGTCGTTCCCGGCCCAGTCGAGCTGGTGGGCAATCAGGGCCTCGGTCGCCGCCTGGTTGGTGGCGTAGTACGGGATGTTGACGGTCTGGACGTAGGGCTTGGGCGTCAGGGACCAGTGCGGGTTGTACTTGTAGCTGATCAGCTGGCTGCTGTAGCTGGCGGGCACATAGGGACCGCTGCCGATCACCTGGGAGGCGCTCAAGTTCTGGGTACCGCTCGTGATGAGCGCTGACGAGGGGATCCCCGGGTCACCAGCGAACGGGAAGATGAGCACGCTGCCAATCGCCTGCTCGTTGGAGAACTCTGGGGTCGGGTAGGTCAAGGTGACCGAGTTCCCCGACACCGTGGCCGGGCGGGCCAGCGACGGGACACCGAAGACGTCGAGGCTGGCGTTGTTCGACAAGGCGTTGAACTCGTTGGCGACGTCACGGGCGGTGATCGGGGCGCCGTTGCTCCACTTGGCCTTGGCCGAGATGACGAAGGTCACGCTCAGCCCGGTGGGGCTGACGCTCTCACTCGACGCCAGCCAAGGCGTCGAGGCGTTGGTCTTGAGCGGGTTGAACATGATGAGCGGCTCGTAGCTCAGGCCATTGGTCGCCATCTGGGTGCTCACCGACTGGCTGTCGGCTGGGTTGAAGTTGTTGGTGAAGATCTGACCGACGTTGGTCTCTTCGGTCAAGGTGGTGGCGGGGTTCGAGCTCGCGCCGACGGTGGTGGACGCGGCGCCACCAATGACGCACGTCAGCACGCTCCCGGCGACGATGAGCTTGGGCCAGAGGTTCTTCATCTGCGATCTCCCTGCACGATCTCGGTGCAGCACCGTGGCGGTGCGCGGCACCACAGTACCGGAGACCACTCCATGGAGAGGCGTCGCGGCAGGCCTGGTTGGCCTCGGAGCAGCCGCCCCCTCGCCGAGCCTCGAGTGCATTGGACACGGTCCATCCTCACGCCGTGCTGCGGCGCCACTAACGTTGCACAGATGGCACGCCCTTCGTGGGCTTGGGTGCCACAGCGACAGAGAGGGGGGCACCGCGGTGAGGACGTTCGTTCGCAAGTTGGTGATCGCCCTCATCACCGCGTGGGTGACGATCACCGCCACCTTCATCTTGCCTCGCCTGATGCCGGGGAACCCGATCGAGCAGCTGATCGGCAAGCTGACTGGGCGGGTGACCCCCGAGGAGATTGCGGCCATCAAGGCCCAGTTCGGCCAAGGCCTCAACGAGCCGGTGATCGTGCAGTACTGGCACTACCTGGTCAACCTCTTCCACGGCGACCTCGGCACGTCGATCACCTACTCCCCGCAGTCGGTCAGCTCGGTGATCTTCGGGCAGCTGTGGTGGACCCTGGGACTCATCGGCACCGCCACGGTGCTCAGCTTCATCTTGGGCACCGCCCTCGGGGTCTACTTCGGCTGGACTCGAGGAGCGCGCACCGACCTGTTCATCCCCGTCGCCGGCTTCTTGCAGAGCACGCCGTTCTACGTGCTCGGCACGTTGCTCGTCATGATCTTCGCCTTCCGGCTGCACTGGTTCCCCTTCGAAGGCTCCTACGACGCCACCACGGTGTCGCCGGGCTGGAACTGGGCCTTCATCGCCAGTGTGCTCCGCTACGCCCAGCTGCCGCTGGCCTCGATCGTGCTGTGCTCGCTGTCGGGCTGGATGATCGGGATGCGCAACATGATGGTGACCACCATGAGCGAGGACTTCGTCCTCATGGCGGTCGCCAAGGGCTTGCCCAAGCGCAAGGTGATGTGGCACGCAGCCCGCAACGCCGTGCTGCCCCAGATCGCCAACCTCACCTTGGCGATTGGCTTGCTCGTCTCGGGCGCCCTCATCGTCGAGCAGGTGTTCAGCTACCAAGGCGTCGGCGGCCTGTTGGTCAACGCGGTGTCGAACCTCGACTACCCGCTGATCCAGGGCATCTTCCTCGTCATCACCTTCACCGTGCTCATCATGAGCGCCGTTGGTGACGTGCTCTACGTCTGGCTCGATCCCCGCACCAGAACAGCGACGGTGGAGTGATGCGACGCTTCCGCCTGCCAGGGACGTGGAAGGTCCGCGTCGGGTACTTCCTGCTGTCGATCTTCATCCTCTTCACCGTGATCGGCCCGTGGGTTGCCCCCTACGACCCGAGCTACACCGGGTTCACCCCTGACCTGTCACCCTCGTCCCAGCACCTCTTGGGGACCACGCTGCTCGGCCAGGACGTCATGAGCCAGCTGTTGGTGGGATGTCGAGAGACCCTCGTGGTGAGCTTCGTGGCTGGGGTGATCGCGGTGGTGATCTCCATCATCGTTGGCCTCACCGCCGGCTACGTCGGGGGCAAGACCGACGAGGTGCTCTCGCTGTTCATCGCCGTCTTCTTGACCCTGCCCGGCCTCGTGCTGTTGATCGTGATCATCTCGCTGTTCCCCCAAGGCCAGCAGGCCAACCCGCTCGTGATCGGCAGCGTGGTCGCCCTCACCGGGTGGGCGTGGGGAGCCAAGGTGCTGCGAGCCCAGACGCTCTCGCTGCGCAACCGTGACTTCGTCGAGGCCTCGCGCATCATCGGCGAGCGCCGCTGGCGCACCATCTTCGCCGAGATCGGTCCCAACCTGCTGCCCGTGCTGGCCTCGTCGCTCGTGGGAACGGTGCTGTACGCCGTCTCGGTCTCCACCGTCTTGGCCTTCTTAGGCCTCACCCCCATCACCACCTGGAACTGGGGCACGATGCTCTACTGGGCCTTCGCCAACAACGCCGCCCTCGCTGGTGAGTGGTGGTGGCTGGCGGGTCCGTGCCTAGCCATCGCACTGGTGGGAACGAGCCTGGCCTTGATCAACTTCGGGATCGACGAGTACATCAACCCCCGGCTTCGAGTGGGCAACCTCTCCAACCGAGAGCGCAAGCGGGCCGGGCTCTCTCGCCGCCCCAAGCTCGGGTTCACCCCCGTCCACCGGGTGACCCCGGTGATCGGTGCACCAGTCATGGCCGGTGCCCAAACTGGGCCAGAGGTGCTGGCCACAGAGGCCACCGCGTCCACCCCAGCGCCTCGTGAGGACCACCCATGACCACGTCGTCGAACCCTGTGCTCGAGGTTTCACACTTCAACGTGGACTACGGCGTGGGCGCAGCAGCGGTGCGGGCGGTGGACAACGTCACCTTCACCTTGGAGCGAGCCCACGTGCTTGGGGTGGCCGGTGAGAGCGGCTCGGGCAAGTCCACCTTGGCCTACGGCCTCACCCGCTTGCTGCGCGCACCGGGCATCATCACCGGTGGCGACGTCCACCTGCACCTCGGCACCGACGCCGACGCCCGGCGCATGGACCTGCTCGCCGCCTCAGAAGCTGAGCTGCGGGCGATCCGCTGGAAGCACATCTCGGTGGTCATGCAGAGCGCGCTGAACGCCCTCAACCCGGTCCGCAAGATCGGCAAGGAGTTCGACGAGGTCCTGAAGACCCATAACCGGTCGATGTCGAAGTCGGCCCGCAAGGACCGCGCCCGGGAGCTGTTGGGGCTGGTCAACCTCACCCCCGACCGCCTCGAGCGCTACCCCCACGAGCTCTCGGGTGGTCAGCGCCAGCGGGTGATGATCGCCATGGCGCTCGCCTTGCAGCCCGAGCTCGTGATCATGGATGAGCCCACCACCGCCCTCGACGTGGTGACCCAGCGGGAGATCGTGGCCGAGCTGCAGAAGCTTCGCCAAGAGCTCGGCTTCGCCCTCATCTTCATCACCCACGACCTGTCGCTGCTGGTCGAGTTGGCCGACGAGATCATGGTGATGTACGCCGGGCGCATCGTGGAGCGGGCACCCGCCCTCGAGCTCTACCGCGGCCCCCGGCACCCCTACACCCTCGGGCTGATGGGCTCGTTCCCTCCACTCCACGGCGAGCGGAAGGTCATGACGGGCATCCCTGGGTCTCCGCCGAACCTCAAGGATCTCCCCGGGGGCTGCGCCTTCCACCCCCGCTGCCCCTACGCCATGGAGCGCTGCACGCTCGAGGATCCGATGCTCTCCCCCATCGAGGACGGCCAGCGCACCGTTGCGTGCTGGCTGCACGACCCGAGCGTCTCAGCCGCAGTCCCCGTCGAGCTGCGCCGCAAGGATGCAGCCTTGGCAGGGGAGGCAGGGTGAACCAGATCCCCGCCAACGACGCCGTGGTCGCCACCACGAATGGCATCACCAGAGGTGAGGTCATCTTGGAGGCCACCGACCTCGTGCGTCGCTTCACCGCCAAGGGCGAAGGCGGCCTCTTCGCACCGAAGAAGACCTTGGTGGCGGTGGATCGCGTGAGCTTGGCCCTGCGAGCGGGCGAGGTGGTCGCCATCGTCGGCGAGAGCGGCTCGGGCAAGTCGGTGCTGTCCCGGCTGCTGGCCCGCATCATCACGCCCAGTGCGGGCACCTTGGCGCTGCGGGGGACCCCCATCGACCTCCGCTCGCGTCGCACCACCGCCTACGCCAACGAGGTGCAGTTGGTGCTCCAAGACCCCTTCGCCTCGATCAACCCGGTGCGCCGAGTGGGTCGATCCCTCGAGCGGCCGTTGCGCATCCACGGCACCCCCAAGGATCAGGTGCAGGCCCGTGCCTACGAGGTGCTCGAGAGCGTGTCGCTGACCCCGCCCCAGCAGTACCTTGACCGCTTCCCCCACGAGCTGTCCGGTGGCCAGCTCCAGCGGGTGAACATCGCCCGAGGCCTCTCGGTGCGTCCCAAGGTGCTGCTCGCCGATGAGCCCATCTCGATGCTCGACGTCTCGGTCCGCCTCGGCGTGCTGAACCTGCTGCGAGAGCTGTGCGACGCCCACCTGCTGGCCATGATGTACATCACCCACGACATCGCCTCGGCTCGCTACATCGCCGATGAGACCGCCGTGATGTACGCCGGCCAAGTGGTCGAGCGAGGGAGGGGCACCGTCGTCATCGATGCCCCCGTCCACCCCTACACCCAGCTGCTCGTGTCCTCGGTCCCAGACCCGGACCAGTTGACCCACCAAGAGCACCGGGCCACCACCGCCAACGCGGTGGGGTTCAACCTCGAGGGCTGTCGGTTCAGCCCACGCTGCCCGCACGCCACCGAGCTCTGCCACACGAGCGAGCCGCCCATGGTCGAGCTCGAGGACGGCCACTCGGCCAAGTGCTGGCTGGTGGCAGATGCGGCGCAGCGGACTGCGGTCAGCATGCGCCCTGGGCCCAGCAGCGAGGGCTGAGCGCCCCGCCGCCCCTAGGGGCGGACGTCGGGGAGCTGGTTGGCCTCGATGACCCCGTGGTACCAGTGGTAGCTGCTCTTCGGGATCCGCCGACCGGTGTCGTAGTCGATCCAGACGATCCCGAACCGCCGGGAGTACCCAAAGCCCCACTCGAAGTTGTCGAGCAGGCTCCAGATGAAGTAGCCCTGCAGGTTGACGCCCTCGTCGATGGCATCGAGGCAGGCTTCGAGGTGCTCGGAGATGTACTCGATGCGCTCGGGGTCCTTCACCTGGCCGTCGGTGCCGACGTAGTCGTGGCAGGCCGCACCGTTCTCGGTGATGTAGAGCGGGATAGAGGTGTACTCCTCCTTGATGCGAACCAAGAGCTCGTAGAGCCCACGGGCGTCAACCTCCCAGCCCATGGCAGTCTTCTTGCGCCCAGGGGTCTCGACCCCGATGGCGTGCAGGTGGTTGGGCGCACCGGGTTCGGGGTCGGGGCCCACGTTGAATCCGGCCATGCGGGCAGCCTGCTCGCGTCCCTCGCCCATGACGGTACCCGGGCCGTAGAAGTTGACGCCGAGGAAGTCCATCGGCTGGGAGATCAGCTCGAGGTCCCCGTCTTCGACCACGGAGAACCCTGGCGGGTAGGCGCTGTAGAGCTCCACCATGTCCTCGGGGTAGCTGCCCTTGAACAGCGGGTCGAGCCAGATCCGGTTGAGGTTGCCATCGGTGCGAACCATGGCGTCGAGGTCAACTTGCTCCTCGGTGCCAGGGCGCAGGGCCCCGAGGTTGAGGGTCAAGCCGATCTCGACCCCCGGGCGCAGCGCACGGCAGGCCTCGACGGCCAGGCCGTGGCCTAAGAGGAAGTGGTGGGTGGCGGCTGCACCTGCACCGATGTCGTCACGACCAGGGGCGTGGACGCCGTAGGCGTAGCCCAGCCAGGCGGCCGTCCACGGCTCGTTCAGCGTGGTCCACTTGTCCACCCCGTCGAGCTCGGCGAGCACGGTCCGGGCGTAGTCGGCGAAGCGGTAGGCGGTGTCGCGGTTGGTCCAGCCGCCGGCATCTTCCAAGGACTGGGGCAGGTCCCAGTGGTACATCGTCGGCAGTGGAGTGATCCCGCGGTCGTGCAGCCCAGCGATGAGCCGCTTGTAGAAGTCGAGGCCAGCGTGGTTGGCCGGGCCGGTGACATCAGGGTGGATCCGTGGCCAGGCGATGGAGAAGCGGTAGGCACCAACCCCGAGGTCCTTCAGCAGGTCGAGGTCCTCCTCCCAGCGGTGGTAGTGGTCACAGGCCACCTCGCCAGTGTCGCCGTTGGTCACCTTGCCGCTGGTCTCGGCGAAGACGTCCCAGATCGACGGGGTGCGGCCGTCTTCGGTGGTGGCACCCTCGATCTGGTACGACGCGGTGGACGTGCCCCACAAGAAGCCGTTCGGGAACGGTCGCGGGGAGGTGGGGGTGAGATCGGCCATGGCTGCTCCTCAATGCTCGGTGGTGGTTGATCGAGGAGCCGTGGGGCCCGGTTCAGATCATCGGAGGGGAAGTGTAGGTGGCACCACGGTTGGTGCAGAACCACGGACAGCACGAAGCCCCCTCACGCCCGAGCAGTGCTCGGGCCCGAGGGGGCTTCAATGCGAGGCCCTAGGAGGGAACGACGATGAAGTCCGGCAGGTCCGTGGCCTGGTTCACCATCGAGATCGCCGACGCACTGCCGGTGATCTTGTCGGTGGTCGAGCCCACGAGGCCGTTGCCGGAGTTGTCGGCCACCGGGGTACCGATGACCAGCGCCATGCGGGTCCAGGGGTTCGAGCCCTCGAGGCCGAGAGCGGTCCAGCCATTGGTGAGGTCACCAGGGGTGGTGGTCACACCCGAGTCAGCGTTGGTCAGGGTGAAGCTGACGTTGCCGCTGGGGTCGGTGGTGCCGGTCAGCTGACCATTGCTGAGCCCAGGAGCGGACCAGTGGCTGACGTCGTTCCCGGCGAAGCCGGCCAGCAGGGTGACCGTGGCGTTGGCGTCGGGGGTGCCGTCGGACTTCTGGACGTGCCAGGTTTCGGTGATCGAGCCGCCCTGGGGCACGTAGCTGAAGTTCCAGTGGTCGCCAGGCGAGTAGAACTGGTCGATGAACCACTGGTCACCGTTGGAGGTGAAGTCCAGCGGCGAAGCGTTGTCGATGCCGGTCACCGAAGTCATGGTGGCGACGTCGGGGTTGGCGTAGGTGGCCGAGTTGGTCGGTTGGGTGGTGGCACCGGGGGTCACGATGAAGTCGACCAAGTCCGTCGCCTGGTTGACCATCGAGATCGACGCAGCGTTGGCGCTGATGGTGTCGGTGGTCGAGCCCACGAGGCCGTTGCCCGAGGTGTCAGCCACGGGAGTGCCAAGGACGAGCACCATGCGGGTCCAGGGGTTCGAGCCCTCGAGCCCAAGCGCCGTCGCCGGGTTGGTGAGGTCACCGGGGGCAGTGGCCACGTTCACGTCGCTGTTGGTCAGCGTGAAGCTGACGTTGCCCGACGGGTCGGTGGTGCCAGCGACGTAGCCGTTGGCGTCGATGCCGGTAGCGGTCCAGTGACTGGCGTCGTTGCCGGCGAAGCCGGTCTCCAAGGTCACCGCAGCGTTGGCGTCCGCCTTGCCGTTGGCACCAACGACGTGCCAGGTCTCGGTGATCGAGCCACCGGCGGGGACGTAGCTGAGGTTCCAGTGGTCGCCCGGCGAGTAGTACTGGTCGATGAACCACTGGTCGCCATTGGACGTCTCGTCGAGCGGCGAGGCGTTCTGGATACCGGTCACCGAGGTCAAGGTGGCGACGTCAGGGTTGGCGTAGGTCGGGGTGACCGGAGGGGTCACGACGGCCGGAACCACGATGAAGTCCGCCAAGTCCGTGGCCTGGTTGACCATGGAGATGGCCGAGCCGTTGGCGCTGATGGTGTCGGTGGTCGAGCCCACGAGGCCGTTACCCGAGGTGTCGGCCACAGGACTGCCGATGACGAGGACCATACGGGTCCAGGGGTTCTGCCCACCGTTCTCGAGGTCGAGAGCAGTCCAGCCATTGGTGAGGTCACCAGGAGCCGTCGTCACGCTCGAGTTGGTGTTGGTCAGCGTGAAGCTGACGTTGCCGCTCGGGTCGGTGGTGCCAGCGACGTAGCCGTTCTGGGTGATGCCAGTGGCAGACCACTGGGCACTACCCCCGATGGCGACGAAGCCGGTCTCCAAGGTGACCGCAGTGTTGGCCTTGGCCTTGCCGTCTGCACCCACCACGTGCCAGGTCTCGGTGATCGAGCCACCGGCCGGGACGTAGCTGAAGTTCCAGTGGTCGCCAGGTGAGTAGAACTGGTCGATGAACCACTGGTCGCCGTTCGAGGTGAAGTCCAGCGGCGAGGCGTTCTCGATGCCCGTCACCGAGGTCATGGTGGCGACGTCGGGGTTCGAGTAGGTCGGGGTGGACGAGTTGTTGGTGGGAGCGTTGGGGATGACGATGAAGTCGACCCGGTCCGTGCCCTGGTTCACCGTGG
>CAINFA010000054.1 GCA_903847955.1 uncultured Actinomycetes bacterium | reverse complement strand
TGGACGTGACCAGCATTCTTCTCGCCGAGGCCGTACTTCCCTAGCGCGAGCACACCTGCTGTTCGCGCCCCTGCCTCCCACCTCGGGGAGGCTTTTTTCGTTTCTCGACCGCCCCGCAGCACCCCAACTGGAGAGCCATGGAACTGACCGGAGCTCAAGCGCTCGTCAAGAGCCTGGAGATGCAAGGCACTGAAGTGATGTTCGGACTGCCCGGTGGCGCCATCCTGCCGGTGTACGACCCCATCTTGGACTCGCCCATCCGCCACATCTTGGTGCGCCACGAGCAAGGGGCGGGTCACATGGCAGAAGGGTATGCCCTAGCCACGGGACGACCCGGCGTGGCCATGGTGACCTCGGGGCCAGGTGCCACCAACATCGTGACGCCGCTGGCCAACGCCTACATGGACTCCACCCCGCTCATCGTGATCACCGGTCAGGTCGCCACGGCCTCAATCGGCACCGATGCGTTCCAAGAGTGCGACATCACGGGCGTCACCGCAGGCATCACCAAGCACAACTGGCTCGTGACCGACGCTCAAGACCTGCCTCGGATCGTGGCTGAGGCCTTCCACGTCGCCACCACCGGCCGACCCGGTCCGGTGCTGATCGACGTGCCCAAGGACGTCTCGCAGTCGATGATGCAGTGGTACTGGCCGTCGTCGGTCGATGACCTCGACCTGCCTGGCTACCACCCCTCGAAGGAGGTGGACCCTCTCGGGATCGCCCAGGCCGCCACGCTGCTGGCTGAGGCCCGTCGTCCGGTGCTCTACGTCGGTGGGGGAGTGCTCAAGGCCCACGCCCACCAAGCGCTCCGAGCGCTGGCGGAGAAGCTCAACGTCCCGGTGGTCACCACCTTGATGGCACGGGGGGCCTTCCCCGACAGCCACCCCCAGCACCTCGGCATGCCTGGCATGCATGGGATGTACACCGCGGTCACCGCCATGCAGCAGGCGGACCTGCTCGTGTCGTTGGGCGCTCGCTTCGATGACCGGGTGACGGGCAAGGTCGACGGCTTCGCCCCCCACGCCAAGGTGATCCACGTCGACATCGACCCGGCCGAGCACGGCAAGGTTCGCCGCCCCGACCTCTCCTTGGTGGGTGACGCCAAGGAGGTCATCGAGGCCTTGCTCGGCGCCACGTCGGCCCCGGTGGAGGGTCAGCTCGACCCGTGGTGGGACCAGTTGCGGCAGTGGCAGGCGCAGTACCCGCTGTACTACGACGCACCCCAAGAGGGCCAACTGCTCAAGCCGCAGTCCATCGTCGAAGCGCTGCGTGACGGGAGCCCTGAGGACACCATCGTGGCCTCGGGGGTTGGGCAGCACCAGATGTGGGCGAGCCAGTACTGGCGCTTCAACCACCCCTACACCTGGATCAACTCCGGGGGAGCGGGCACCATGGGCTTCGCCGTCCCCGCCGCCATTGGCGCCAAGGTTGGTCGACCCGATCGCACGGTGTGGGCCATCGATGGCGATGGGTGCTTCCAGATGACCGCCCAGGAGTTGGTGACCGCCCGCACCGAAGGCATCCCCGTCAAGATCGCCATCTTGAACAACGCCTACCTCGGCATGGTGCGGCAGTGGCAGGAGATGTTCTACGAGGAGCGGTACTCCGAGGTCTACCTCTCTCCGGACCTGCCCAACTACGTGCTGTGGGCCGAGGCCATGGGGTGCGTGGGCATCAAGGTGGAGCACCCCGACGACGTCGAGGGTGCGATCGCCAAGGCCAACAGCATCAACGACCGGCCGGTGGTTCTGGACTTCCGAACCGACGCCTCTGAGAAGGTGTTCCCGATGGTGGCGTCGGGCACCACCAACGACGAAATCGTCGTGCACCCCACCCAAGGAGGACGTCGGTGACCCCCGAGCCCATTGAGCGACCAGAGGCCGACGAGGCCCACCACCACGTCCTGTCGGTGCTGGTCGAGAACAAGGCTGGTGTGCTCTCTCGGGTGGCTGGGCTCTTCAGCCGCCGCGGCTTCAACATCTTCTCCTTGGCCGTCGCGCCGACCGACCGCAGCCACCGCTTCAGCCGCATCACCATCGTGGTCGACGCCGCCTCGGCTCCCCTCGAGCAGGTCGTCCGCCAGCTCGACAAGCTGATCAACGTGGTGGCGATCTCGCACCTCAACCAGCACGAGGTCATCGAGCGAGAGCTGCTGTTGGCGACGGTCGTGGTCACCGACACCACTTCCCAAGAGGTCATCCAGCTCTGCAGCGTCTTTGGCGCCGAGGTGGTGGACGTAGGCACCGGTGAGCTCACCGTCGTCCTCGCCGGCCACCCCGACAAGGTCGACGGCTTCGAGGAGTTGCTCGGTCGCTTCGTCGTGACCGAGCTCCACCGAACTGGACTCGTTGCCCTGCCTAAACTCAGCCGTTCGAACGCGGCGTCCACCTTCCCCGGTTCCCGGGACTAACCAAGGAGCACCTATGGCCACGATGTACTACGAGCGAGATGCCGACCCCAGCCTCTTGGCCGGTCGCAAGGTGGCGATCTTGGGCTACGGCTCCCAAGGTCACGCCCACGCCCTGAACCTGAAGGAGTCGGGTGTCGACGTGGTGGTGGGTCTGCGAGAGGGTTCGAGCTCGATCGCCAAGGCCACCGAGGCCGGCCTCACCGTCTTGAGCCTCGAGGAAGCTGCACGCTGGGCAGACCTCATCATGGTGCTGCTGCCAGACACCGAGCAGAAGGCCGTCTACGACGCGGTCATCGCCCCCAACCTCGAGGCCGGCCAAGCGCTCTTCTTCGCTCACGGCTTCAACATTCGCTACGGCCAGATCACCCCGCCCGAGACCGTCGACGTTGCCATGGTGGCCCCCAAGGGCCCGGGTCACCTCGTGCGCCGCACCTACACCGAAGGTGGCGGCGTGCCGAGCCTGATCGCCGTGCACCAAGACGCCACCGGGACCGCCCACGCCCTCGCACTCGCCTACGCCCACGCCAATGGCGGGACCCGAGCGGGTGTGCTCGACACCACCTTCACCGAGGAGACCGAGACCGACCTGTTCGGCGAACAGGTGGTGCTCTGCGGCGGGATGACCGACCTGGTGCGTGCCGGATTCGAGACCCTGGTCGAGGCGGGCTACCAGCCTGAGTCGGCGTACTTCGAGTGCCTCCACGAGCTCAAGTTGATCGTGGACCTGATGTACGAGCAGGGCATCGCCGGCATGCGGTACTCCATCTCCGACACTGCCGAGTACGGCGACCTGACGAGGGGTCCCCGCATCATCAACGACGCGGTGCGGGCGGAGATGCGTGAGGTGCTGGCGGAGATCCAAGACGGCCGCTTCGCCGAGGAGTGGATTGCAGAGAATCGCAACGGGCGCCCGAACTACGAGCGCCTCAAGGCCGAGGGTGCCGCGCACCAGATCGAGCAGGTTGGAGCCGAGCTGCGAGCGATGATGCCGTTCATCTCCGCAGGCAAGACCCGAGTGCAGGACGCCTCGGGCGGCTGAATCGCCCGCTCGACGGTCCTGCCGTCCAACACTTCAGCGGGGTTGCCATCGACGTCCTGAGGTATCGAGGAGGGGAACGGTGGCGACCCCGACCCTCTGCGCCGCATCGAGCAGGTGGGGGTCCGAGGATGCGATGGCTGCACCGTGGTGGAGTGCCGAAGCGAGGAGGCAGCAGTCCGCCATCGAGACGGCGCAGGTCGACCGGTGGTAGACCGCAGATCGGATGACGCCAGCGGTGTCGCCAATCGTTGCGTCGATCGAGACGATGGTGGCGAAGTTCAGGATGGCGAGATCCGCCCGGAGCGAGTCGGGATCGACACCCCTCGTGCGCGCGAGTTGGTCAATGACTTCTGCTCGTCCTACGCCGGTCATGCCAACCGGTTCGTCGCCCCTCAGGATGTCGCTGACCTCCTCCATTGCCCGTTCGCCGGTCAACAACGCAATGACGGCGTAGGCATCGAGCAGGATCATGCTCGCTGTTCCCGCTCGTCCTCCTGTGCTCGAGCGAGTGCTCGCACTTCATCGCTCGTGGGACCGAGGCCTGCGTACTTTCCCGCCACTGCAGCGACCGGATCCTCTGGCGTTGGGCGAATGACGAGGTGGTCCCCGCAGTCAACGACCGTCATGTGGACAACGTTCCAGCGCTTTCGGACACTGGAGGGAATGGAGAGTTGCCCGTTGACGGAGAGTCGCATGGTGTATGAGGTCATACAGTAATTTTAGGTTCTGACTGTATAGAAGGCACGCGCGGTAGGTTTCGTGGGCTAGCGATCGACCACGTTGGGAAGGTCGAACCGATCCAGGACGAAGGCCATCCCCGGGAGTTACTCGGGGATGGCGGCACGTCTTGAGCGATCCTGACCGATGCCCCCAAGGGGAGCACGAGGTGCTCCGTTAGCTCTGGAGGGCTCCAACGACGTGGTTGATCGCTCCGCACAGGGTGGCGATGTCGTCGGGGTCAACTGCGGGGAACATGGCGATCCGAAGCTGGTTGCGACCGAGCTTGCGGTAGGGCTCGGTGTCGACGATCCCGTTGGCCCGCAGCACCTTGGCAACCACCGCGGCGTCGATGGCATCGTCGAAGTCGATGGTGGCGACCACGTGGCTGCGGTCCTGCTCGAGCTCGACGAAGGGACGGGCGAAGTCCGACGCCTCGGCCCAGCTGTAGAGGATCTCCGCCGAGCGGTCGCAACGACCAGCGGCCCACTCGAGGCCGCCTTGGTCGTTCATCCACCGCAGCTGCTCGTTGAGCAGGAAGATGGTGGCCAAGGCGGGGGTGTTGTAGGTCTGGTTGAGCCGCGAGTTGTCGAGCGCGATCTTGAGATCCAAGAAGGCCGGGATGTAGCGCTCTGAGGCGGCGATGCGCTCAATGCGCTCCACCGCAGCGGGAGAGCACAGCGCCAGCCAGAGCCCACCGTCAGAGGCGAAGCACTTCTGCGGGGCGAAGTAGTAGCAGTCGAACTCGGTGGGGTCGACTCGGAGTCCTCCAGCACCAGAGGTGGCATCGACAGCCACGAGACCCGTCGAGCCCTCGGGGCGTGCGATGTGCATGGCCACGCCGGTGGAGGTCTCATTGTGGGTGAGGGCGTAGAGGTCGACCTCGGCGTTGGCCACGGCCTGAGGGCGGCTGCCCGGCTCAGCCTTGATGACCTCGGGGTCCTCGAGGAACGGGGCGGCCTTGGCCGAGCTGGCGAACTTCGAGGAGAACTCACCAAAGGACAGGTGCTGGCTCTTGCGCTCGATCAAGCCGAAGGTGGCCGCCTCCCAGAAGCAGGTGGTGCCGCCATTGCCGAGCAGGACCTCGTAGCCCTCGGGCAGCGAGAAGAACTGGCGCATGCCCTCGCGGACCTCACCGACCACATCCTTGACGGTGGCCTGACGGTGGGAGGTCCCGAGGTAGGTGCCAGAGACCGCCGAGAGGGCGTCGATTTGGTCCTTGCGGACCTTGGAGGGGCCACAGCCGAAGCGGCCATCACCAGGCAGGAGCGACGCGGGGAGGACAATGTCGAGTGGTTCGGTCATGTATGGAATCATTGCACTATGACCGCTTCGGACGAAAACGGGTCGGCGCGACCCCGCATCTCTGCCCGCCTGGCCACCTTGGCCCCTTCAGCCACCCTGGCGGTCGATGCCCGGGCCAAGGCCCTCAAGGCCAAGGGAGAAGACGTCATTGGGTTCGGTGCTGGTGAGCCCGACTTCCCGACCCCGGCCCACATCGTCGAAGCCGCCGTCGAGGCTGCTCGTGACCCGAAGAACCACCGCTACACCCCGACCGCCGGGCTTCCAGAGCTGCGCGAAGCGGTGGCGGCGAAGACCCTGCGGGACTCCGGCCTCGTCGTCGACCCGAGCCAGGTGTTGATCACCAACGGTGGCAAGCACGCCATCACCAACGCCTTCACGGCGCTGATCGACCCAGGCGACGAGGTCATCGTGCCCGGGCCCTACTGGACCACCTACCCAGAAGCCGCAGCCCTGTGCGGCGCGGTCCCGGTCGAGGTCATCGCGGACGAGACCACCGGCTTCAAGGTCACCGTCTCCCAGCTCGAAGCGGTGCGGACCCCTCGTACCAAGGTGCTGGTCTTCGTCTCCCCCTCGAACCCGACCGGTGCGGTCTACTCCCGAGCGGAGATCGCGGCCATCGGTGCGTGGGCAGCCACCAACGACATCTGGGTGCTGTGCGACGAGATCTACGAGCACCTGGTCTACGGCGAGGCGGTGCACCACTCGCTGCCCGTCGTCGCTCCCGAGATCGCTGACCGCTGGGTCGTCGTCAACGGTGTGGCCAAGACCTACGCCATGACCGGCTGGAGGGTGGGCTGGGTGCTCGGCCCGAAGGACCTCATCGATGCGGCGATCAACTACCAGTCCCAGACCACCTCCAACGTGGGCAACGTCTCCCAGCGGGCCGCCCTGGCGGCAGTTGCGGGTGACCTCGTGGCGGTGGGGGAGATGCGGGCTGCGTTCGACCGGCGTCGCCAGCTGATCTGCGAGGGCCTCAACGCCATCGAAGGCATCACGTGCCCCATGCCAGACGGCGCCTTCTACGCCTTCCCCTCAGTCAAGGGCCTCCTCGGCAAGGAGATCGCCGGACGTCGCCCCACCACCAGCGCAGAGTTGGCCGAAGTGGCCATCGACGTCGCCAAGGTGGCGGTGGTTCCAGGTGAGGCCTTCGGCGCCCCGGGCTACTTCCGCATGAGCTACGCCCTCGGTGATGCCGACCTCGTC
>CAINFA010000053.1 GCA_903847955.1 uncultured Actinomycetes bacterium | reverse complement strand
CTCGAGGACCGTCGCCCCAACGCCAACATGGACCCCTACGTGGTCTCCCGACTCATCACCGAGACCGTCTGCTCGGCTGCGAGCTGAGCCCCACACTTCACGTCGAGCGGGGGTGGGCTTCTGCCCACCCCCGCTTGTCGTCGGTAGGCGTGTCGACCTGAGAGAATGGAGCGGTGCTGAGCCAGAACGACTACGTGCTGAAGACCGTGGAAGAGCGCGGGATCGGCTTCGTCCAGCTGTGGTTCACCGATGTCCTCGGCACGCCCAAGGCCTTCCACATCACCCCCCAAGAGCTCGAGAACGCGCTCGAGGAGGGCATGACCTTCGACGGCTCGGCCATCGATGGGTTCAGTCGGGTCCAAGAGGCCGACGTGCTGGCCCGTCCTGACCCCTCCACCTTCCAGGTCCTCCCCTTCCACGGCTCGGGCTCTGAGGTCGCCCGGGTGGTGTGCGACATCTCGAACCTCGACGGCACCCCCTTTGAGGGCTGCCCTCGCCACACCCTGCGCAAGGTGGCCTCCAAGGCGCACGAGCAGGGCTACACCTTCTTCGTCTCGCCCGAGATCGAGTACTTCTACTTCGCTGGCAACGAGGCGGGCTCGACGCCATTGCCCCTCGACCGGGGGAGCTACTTCGACCTGTCGGTGGCCGACCTGCCCTCTGACCTGCGTCGTCGCTCGGTCTTGATGCTCGAGGAGATGGGCATCCCCGTCGAGCACGCCCAGCACGAGGACGCGCCCTCCCAGCACGAGGTCGACCTTCGCTACACCGATGTGCTGACCATGGCCGACACGGTGATGACCACGCGCCTCGTGCTCAAGGCCATCGCCCGCCAGGCCGGGGTGGTGGCGAGCTTCATGCCCAAGCCACTCGCTGGGGTCCAAGGTTCAGGCATGCACACCCACGTGTCGTTGTGGCGGGGCGAGCAGAACGCGTTCAGCGACCCGAGCGACACGGCCGGGCTGTCGGTCACCGCCCGGCAGTTCTTGGCCGGCCTGCTCGAGCACGCCCCGGAGATCACGGCCGTGACCAACCAGTGGGTCAACTCCTACAAGCGTCTCGTGCCCGGCCACGAAGCGCCGGTCAACATCGGCTGGGCCCGCAACAACCGCTCGGCGCTGGTGCGGGTGCCGGTCGCTAAGGCCGGTCGAGCGGAGTCCACTCGCCTCGAGTACCGAGCACCCGACAGTGCGTGCAACCCCTACCTCACCTTCGCCGTCATCTTGGCGGCGGGACTCAAGGGCATCGAGGAGGGCTACGAGCTCCCGGCCGAGATCGATGCCACCGGCACCTCGGGACGTCCCCTGCCCCAGAACCTCAACGATGCGGTCGATGCCATGGAGCGTTCCGAGCTGCTGCGCTCGACGCTCGGAAGCCACGTGGTTGAGTGGTTCTTGAAGAACAAGCGAGCGGAGTGGTCGGCGTATAAATCCGAGATCACCCAGTTCGAGCTGAGCCGCTACCTCCCGATGCTGTAGTGGGGGGCTCGGCGGTGATCCTGTGTGCCCCGTCGGGCATCGAGCCCGAGGTGCTCGAGTGCTTGACCGAGGCTGGCTACCGCCTCGAGCTCACCGACGATCCGGCCCAGGCCCTCGATGCCGAGCCAACGATTGCCGCCGCGGTGGTGTCCCTCGCCGCAGAGCCCGTGCGTGCCGCCGAGTTGCTCAAGGTGTTGCGGACCCACCGTGAGGAGCCGCTGGCCATCTTGGTCCTCGTGACCTCAGCCCAGTTGGCCGAGCTCAAGATGGATGGGCAGTACTTCGACGACTTCTGCCTCGTGCCTGCTGCTGGGGTGGAGCTCGTGGCTCGAATCGACCAGCTCACCCACGCCCTTGGGGCAGGCACCGACACCGTGGTGGTCGGCTTTGGTCCGATCAAGATCAACCTTGAGACCTACCAAGCAGCGGTCGATGGTCGCATCTTGGACCTGACCTACATGGAGTACGAGCTGCTGAAGTTCCTGACCTCGAACCCCACCAAGGTCTTCACCCGTGAGGCCCTGCTGTCCAGGGTCTGGGGCTATGAGTACTACGGCGGTGCCCGCACCGTCGACGTCCACATCCGTCGGCTGCGGGCCAAGCTCGGAGAAGAGCACGCCTCGTTGATCGAGACGGTGCGCTCGGTGGGCTACCGCCTCGGCCAGCCGACCTGGGGCCGCTGAGTCACTCGCCGGGCTCGAGGACCTCGACCTCTAGCAAGGTGAAGGCGTCGATCACGCTCCGCAGCACGATGCGGGCCACCCTGGGGTCGAGCTCGTGTGCCTGGGCCACGGTCTCGATGTGGTCCAGCATGGCGTCCTCTCGAGCCCGATCCACCACGCCCATGCGGTGCTGGCGCTTGTAGCGGACCACCTGCTCGATGAGCGCGGCCCGCCGGGCCAGCACCGCCACCAAGTCGCGGTCAACCACGTCGAGCTCGGCTCGGATGTCCTCGAGCCGTAGCTCATCGCTCGGTGCCATGGGGTTGCCTCCTCGCAGTGCGGTCGTGCGCGGCACCATGATGCCCGCTCGGAGCGACCTGGTCGAGACGGCCTCAGCCCACGATGGACTTGAGGAACAAGATCCCTGCTCCGAGCACCGCGCCGGCGATGGCTTGGTAGGCCAGCTGCAGGCCCCGGGCGCCGATGCGGACCCCGACGATGACCTCGTAGGCGATGAGCTGCACGATGGCCATCCACTCGCCCACCTCGAGGCTGCGGATCACCGACCGCTGGGCGGCACCGGCCACGATGATCGCCACGATGGGGAGGGTCGCACCCCTGGCCACGGAGCGTTCGAACCACAGCGACCGACCAACGCTCGACCAGCTGAAGGGCTCACGATGCAGGTAGCGGTAGCCGACGTTGTTGGCGTAGGCGTCAGCGGCCCAGTAGAGGACCGCGGCGCAGACGATGATGGCGATCGACTTGGGGAGGTCGTAGGCGTGGCCGAGTTCGATGGCGATGATGGCGCCAGCGATCAAGGTGCCGTAGGTGACACCCGCGGGGTCGCCGTGGGCCGAGAGGTCGCCCAAGAACCACGCCTTGACGTTGCGAGCCACCTTGTCGCGCAGCGACTCCTTGTGCCGTGCAGCAGTGGGAGGCGGAGGAAGGGTGCTCGGCACCTAGGCCCCAGGTGCGTAGGCCCAGACCTCGACCTCAGCGGTGGCCCCCATGGGCAGCGCCGCCACCCCAATGGCAGACCGAGTCGGACGGTGCGCATCGAAGAAGGCGACCCAGACGTCGTTGGCAGCAGCGAAGTCGGCCATGTCGGTGAGGAACAAGGTGGCCTTAACGACCTGGTGCTTGGTCACGCCTTCGGTGGCCAAGACGGCCTCGACGTTGGCGAGCGCCTGGGCCAGCTGGGCCGCGGTCCCACCGTCGACCAGCCCCCTCGTGCCGTCCGGCTTGTCCTCGAGGCCGAGCTGACCCGAGGTCACCACGAGGTCACCGAAGCGGAGGATGGGGGAGTACGGGCCGATGGGAGCGCTCATGGTCAAGCATCCTCACAGATCCACAGCGGCAATGACAACGATCCAGGGGTTCGGGTGGGCCACCGCAGGGGCAACCCTTCTGCCAGCCAGACCGCTGCTGCGGTGGCGATGAGCACCGAGCGGCTCACCGGGCGAGCCGGCTCGTCGCTCGAGGAGAGCTCGACGCGCACCTCGGGCATGGCCTTGGCTGGCAGGACCCCGAAGGACCGGATGGTGACGTCGGCTTGGGCGCCGGTGGCGTCGATGGCCACACCTTCAGACAGCACCCAGCTGAGCCCTTGGTGCACCGCGCCGCAGACGTAGCTGGTCAAGGTGGCGGCACACCAGATCTGCCCGGGACGGACCTCTACGGCGATGGCGCCGGTGGTGGTCAAGGTCACGGTGGCAGCACCATGGCGAACGGTGATCGGGAGGCGCACCTGGTCACGGTGACCGAGCGCAGTGGCGACTACCTCGAGCTCGACGAAGGGCGTGCCACGGTGGGCGAAGCTGACCGTGGGCCCCGTCGCCGCTGCCACCGCAACCTCGACGTCCGGGTAGGCCGCGACGAGCGCCGCCTCGAGGGCCGAGCGGTCGGTGACCTCGAGGGTGCTCGGCACCACGACGGTGCCCTGACCATCTGGATCGAGGCTGATGCCGAGTGGTGGCCGGCGGGTGCCGTGAGCCACGACCTGCTCTCGGCTCCACACCGCTGCCACCACCTCGCCCGTCGACCGCGCCATCCGTTGGGCGTCCTCGGTCACCGCCATCGAGCTGGCCCCGAAGGCGCCGCCATTGGAGGCGGGGCGAGCCAGCAGCTCGGAGGGGCTGGCCACCGCAGCGTCGGGCTCGAGGGCAGCGGGGTCGCAGTAGGTGGTCTCGAGCCGGAGGGTCCCCTCAGGAGCGGGGCACGGGTAGCTGAGGGGGAGCGTCGAGTTCCGACCCGGGACCGATCCAGCCCTCGCCTCGCGTCGGCTCTCGACCAGCTGGCCGTTCGGGTGGAGGTAGCGAGCACCAGCGGGCACCTGGTCGGCGGCGTAGCGCAGGCCGCCGAGGGCGACCGTGGCGCCACTGCGTTGGGCCACGCCACCTTCGAGCTCGGCTTGGCGGGCGGCAGCGTCGGGGTCCCGAGCCTCGATGGGTGCACCTGAGGCCGCCATGGCCACGGCATCGATGATGGGCTGCCAGCCGGTGCAGCGGCACGAGTGTGCCGCCAGTGCCCGACCAATGGCGTCGCGGTCGGTGGTGCCAGCCTCGACGAGTGGGGTGAGGCGGGTGACGATGCCCGCACTGCAGAAGCCGCACTGGCTGGCGCCGGTGGCGTCGAAGGCTTGGGCCAAGCGGTGGGCGGCAGCGGGAAGCCCTTCAGGGGTGGTGACCGAGCGGCCGAGCGCCCGCCGGGCGGCGGTGACGCAGCTCACCCTGGGCTGGCCGTCGATGAGCACGGTGCAGCACCCGCACTGGCCTTGCGGGCTGCAGCCGTCTTTGACCGTGGTCAGGCCGAGTTCACCTCGGAGGGCGTCGAGGAGCGAGCCCTCGCCGGTGATTGCAACGTCGTGGCCGTTCAGCCTGAAGGTCGGCAACGGCCTCGGTCGCTCAGCTGAACGAGGAACCGCAGCCGCAGGTGCGCGAGGCGTTGGGGTTCGAGATGTGGAACCCGGCGTCGTTGAGCCCGTCGGAGTAGTCGAGGGACGAACCGGTGAGCATCTCTGCACTCTGGGGGTCCACGACCACCTTGACCGCACCGAAGCTCCGCACGACGTCATCGTCGGCAACCTCGGCGTCGAAGAACATCTCGTAGCTGAAGCCAGAGCAGCCGCCGGGCTTGACCGCCACGCGCAGCGCCAGCTCCTCGCCACCCTCTTCGGCCAAGAGCTGGGCGACCTTGGCGATGGCCTTGTCCGACAAGGTGACCGGGTCGGGCTTCTTCCCGATGCTGACCGTGCTGGTCATCGACATGGCTGCCTCCATCTGCTCTGCTCGGCGCCCACTGCGCCCGCACCACTCCATGCTAGAGGTCCAGAGGCCACGTCGGCCCACCACGGCGCTTCATCCCCCTGCTCCCGGTACGCTGCGGCCATGGCTGCCCTCACGACCGACGCGGTGCTCGAGGTGCTCTCTGGCGTGGTGGACCCCGAACTCGGCGACACCATCGTCAACCTCGGCATGGTGGGCGAGGTGCGGATCGACGCCGAAGGTGCGGTCGAGGTGGAGGTCGCCCTCACCATCGCCGGCTGCCCCCTGCGGGCCCAGATCGAGCGCGACGTGACCCAGGCGGTGGCTGGGCTCGAGGGGGTGACAGGGGTCGAGGTGCAGATCTCGATGATGGATGCCGACCAGCGGGCCAAGGTGATGGAGCGAGCTCGCCGCGCTGCGGTCGAGCGAGGGACCGACACCATCGACCAGCGCACCAAGATCTTGGCCATCGCCTCGGGCAAGGGCGGGGTGGGCAAGTCCTCGGTCACGGTCAACCTCGGTGTGGCCTTGGCCCGCCGGGGGCTCAAGGTCGGCATCTTGGATGCCGACATCTGGGGCTTCAGCGTGCCTCGCTTGCTCAAGCTCTCGGGCCCGGTGGAGGCCGAGGGCGGCAAGATGTTGCCCAAGACCATGCCCTGCGGCGCAGGCTCGCTCTCAGTGCTGTCCATGGGCTTTCTGGCCGAAGAGGACAAGGCCATCATGTGGCGGGGGCTGATCTTGAACCGAGCGGTGCAGCAGTTCGTGGAGGACGCCAGATGGGGGGCGCTCGACTACCTGCTCGTGGACCTACCCCCCGGCACCGGCGACGTGGCCATGGGGCTGGCCAAGGTCTTGCCCCGAGCTGAGCTGCTCATCGTCACCACCCCCCAAGCCGCTGCCAGCCAGGTGGCAGCACGGGCTGCGGACATGGCGCGTCGAGGCACGCTGCGGGTGGCCGGGGTCATCGAGAACATGGCGGACTTCACCTGCGAGCACGGCACCACCTACGCCCTGTTCGGAACAGGTGGTGGCCAGCGGCTGGCTGCGCAGCTGTCCGTGCCCTTGCTGGGATCGGTGCCGCTCGACCCTTCCGTGGCCAGCGGTGGCGATGCCGGGGACCCCGTCGCCGCCCACGACGGGCACCTCGGGCAGGTCTTCGCCCAGCTGGCCGAGGTGGTGGCCAGCACCCTCGCCCCAGCAGCTGGGCTCGAGGGCTGCTCGGCCCAGATGCTGCGCAACCTCGAGGCGGCCCTCGAAGGCTCAGACTAAGACCCCTCGGCCACGCCCTCTTCGGTGGCAGCCAAGGAGATGACCCGGATGGTGTCGTTGAACTGGCCGGGGTTCGAGGGGCTGGCGGCAACGGTGGCCTCGTCGTAGCCCTCGTCGCCGGGGAGCAAGATGCGCACCCCTTGGTCCGAGACGGTGATCCGGGGGGTCACCGTCGGCACCTCGCCAGCGGCAGCAGCCGCCTCGAGGAGCGCATCGACCGTGGCGAAACGCCCAATGGCCTGGAGGTTCTTGATGGTGGGGAAGATCAGGTCGATCTCGCCCGCCTGGTGCCGCTCGAGGGCATCGGCGGGGCTGATCCACAGATCAGCGATGGTCTCCCCGGCGTCGTGCGCTGGGGTCTGCCCCTCGGGGGCCCTCGCCACGAAGAACCGGGTGTCGTAGCGGCGGGGCGCTCCTTCGGGGGTGATCCAGTGGGCGAAGTAGTGCACGTCGGCGACGTCGAGCTGGAGGTCCTCGGCGGTGAGGATGTCCTCGAAGCGACGCTCGTTGGCGTTGAGCGCACGTCGGTGCTCGACGAAGCGTGCCGTCACCTCCTCGGCATCGAGCCGCAAGGGTGCCCCGGTGCCATCGCGAGCCAACAGCACCCCAGCTTCTTCGAAGCACTCCCGCAGCACCGCAACCCAGTAGGCGAGCCCGCCGCTCTCGATCCCGAGGATCTCGGAGGCCTCCGCGTCGGTGCGCCCGGGGCACCTGGCCTCGAGCTCGGGGGAGGAATCCTCGGGGTCCACCGCTCCACCGGGGAAGACGTAGGCCCCGCCGACGAAGTCTGAGTTGAGGTTGCGCCGGACCATCAGCACCTCGATGGCCCCGCCGCCCTCGGCGTCGCGGACCACCATCACGGTGGCGGCCAACCGCATGGCGGACTTGTCGGTGAGCGAGCCTCGTGCCACGACCTCACGCTAGTGCTGAGCCAGCTCCACAGGACGTTGCCAGCGTCGGCCTCTAAGGTGGGGGCCGAATCGAGGAGCACACCCAGATGGCGGGCACCGACACCCAAGCAGCGGACCTCGGCCCTCATCGCCCCGCCGTGCTCGTGCTCGCGACCTGGGCGTTGTCGGTGGTCGTGGCCATCGCGGTCGTGGCGCTCGTCGTCGCCCAAGTCACCGCCGTCCCGGTCGCTCCCGTGACCACGCCGTTCACCCCGCTGCCCACCTCGGTGCTCGACGCCGCCACCTCGGTGAGCCCTGCGACGCTGGCCACCGAGGCGGCGATGCCCACCCTCGTGCCCACCACGCCGCTGCGGAGCACCAACGGCCCGCTGCACACCGCCGTGGTCAACGGTCGCCGGGTCCCCCTCGTGACCTTCCTCGGGGCGGAGTACTGCACCGCCTGCGCCGCCGAGCGGTGGCCGTTGCTCGTGGCGCTGAGCCACTTCGGCACCTTCAGCTCGCTCGGGACGGCCACCTCGACCGGATCGACCACGCCAGGCTTCTTGGACTCGATCTCGTTCTCACGGGTGCACTACACGAGCCCCTACCTCGCCTTCACCGCCACCGAGCTGTACGCCTCGGGGGTGAACGCGCTGGGGCTGCACCCGCCCCTGAATGCCTTGTCAGCAGCGGCGCGGAACCTGCTCCTCCACGCAAGCCCGCCGGCGACCATCCCCCTCGTCGACCTCGGTGGTCGAGCCCAGATCGTCGGTGCCCAGTTCGCTCCCACCACCTTGGTGGGGATGTCCCGGCAGCAGATCGCCGATGGGCTGGGTGATCCCAGCGTGGCGGCCACCCAAGGCATCGTCACCGCGGCCCAGGCCATCACCGACCAGCTGTGCGTGCTCACCGGCGAGGTGCCACGAACCACTTGTCGACCCACCCTCGAGGAGACCTCATGACCACCACCACCGACCACCGCAGTGAGCTCAACCGGGCCGCACCGGCGGTGGTGTGGTCCACCTTCGTGCTCTCGCTGCTTGGGGTTGGGCTCTCGACCTACCTCACGGTGCTGCACTACAACACCCACCTGCAGCCGTTTTGCCCCAACACCGGGGTCATCAACTGCGGCGACGTGATCACCGGGGCCTACTCCTCGGCCTTCTCGATTCCCTTCGCCGTGCTCGGACTCGGCTACTGGATCGCCATGGTGGTGCTGAACTCGCCACCGCTGTGGGCCAGCGACCTGCGGTGGGTCCACCAACTGCGCCTCGTGAGCATCGTGGGTGGGATGGGGTTCTGCTGCTACCTGATCTACATCGAGCTGTTCATCAAGAACCACATCTGCCTGTGGTGCACCTCGGTGCACCTGACCACCTTCGTGGTCTTCGTGCTCGTGATCACGAGCGTGCCCAAGATGCTCGAGCGCAGTCGCTGAACCTCAGCGGCTGGCAGACCCCTGGCCCTCGAGCACCCGGCGCTCGACCTCGTTGAGGCCGCCCCAGATGCCGTGGGGTTCGTGGATGGCTAAGGCGTAGGACAGGCAATCTGCTCGCACCTTGCACTCGGCACAGATCGCCTTGGCGTTGTGCTCACGGTGGAGCTTGTCTTCCTTGCGCTCTGGCGTGCTCGGCGGGAAGAACAACTCCGCCCTCGGACCCCGGCATGCCGCCATCATCTGCCACGTTTCCACGACGTTGTGCATCGCCACCCCCCAGTGACTCGTGTTCGGTGACTGTACCCCTGCGGCAACCTCACGTCCACCTAGCCGTCACACACCGGTCATGGAGCCCGAGGCGCCCCTCGCCAGTACGCTGGGTCGATCATGGACGTTGAGGCGTTCTGCCGACAGAGCCGGGTCATCATCGTCGCCGGCAAGGGGGGCGTCGGGAAGACGACGACGGCTGCCGCCTTGGCCCTCGTGGCAGCCCGGGCCGGGTTGCGGGTTCTGCTGGTTGAGCTCGACGGCAAGCCCGAGCTCTCCCAGCTCTTCGGCTCGACCGAGCCGTTGACCTACGAGGGCGTCGACCTGGTCGTGGCTGACGGCAAGCGTGGTCCGATCCGTGCCAAGCAGCTGACCCCTGACGACGCCTTGATCGAGTACCTGGCCGACCACGGGCTCAAGCGGGCCACCAAGCGACTGGTCTCTGCTGGCATCGTCGAGGTGGTGGCCACCGCCATCCCGGGCATCAAAGACGTGCTCGTGCTGGGCAAGATCCGCTCCTTCGAGCACGACCAAGTGGCCGACCTCATCGTGGTGGATGCGCCGGCCACGGGACACGCCAAGACCTTCTTGACCTCCTCTGCGGGCATGGTCGATGCGGCACGCAGCGGCCCGGTCCGGAACCAGGCCCAAGGGGTGGTTGAGCTGCTGACCGACCCTGCGAGGTGCAAGGTGGTACTGGTCACCTTGCCCGAGGAGCTCCCCACCACCGAGCTGATTGAGGCCGCGTACTTCGTCGAGGACAAGGCCGGGGTCTCCTTGGCCCTCATCGTGGTCAACGCCATGGAAGAGGTTGACCCGGCCTTGGAGGTGCCCATCGACCCCTTCGCGCACCCTGGCCTCGACGCCGCGGCTCTCGAGCGCTTGGAAGCCGCCCGGCAGTTCTCCGTGGACCGATCCAGCTTGGCCCAGCTCCAGCGCACCCGGTTAGCCCGAGAGCTGCCGCTCCCCCAGGTCGTCCTGCCTCGGCTCGACACGAAGAGGGTGGACATCGACGGGCTCACGGTCTTGGCTGAAGCCCTCGAGGCGGGCATCAGCACCTTGGCGGCCAACGGTGGCTGAGCTGCTTCGAGCCCTCGAGGGGGCATCGGTCATCGTGTGCTGTGGGCCAGGGGGCGTGGGCAAAACCACGGTCTCAGCCTCCCTCGCAGTGGGCCTGGCCACAGCGGGGCGCCGGGTGTGTGTGATCACGGTCGACCCCGCCCGTCGCCTGGCCGACGCGCTCGGGCTGGCGGAGGTCTCCAACCTCCCCACGAAGGTGCCCGGCGAGCGCGACGGAGAGCTGTGGGCGGTGATGCTCGACAGCCAAGGGACCTTCGACGACCTGGTGCGGCGGTACTCGAGCTCGGACGAGCAGGCGGCCAAGATCCGGGCCAACCGGCTCTACCAGAACCTCTCCTCCTCGCTGGGTGGCACCCAGGAGTACATGGCGATGGAGAAGCTCTACGAGCTGACCACCTCAGGAGCCTTCGACCTCGTCATCGTCGACACCCCGCCGACGAGGAACGCCCTCGACCTCCTCGATGCCCCCCGGCGGCTGACCAACCTGCTCGAGAACAAGATCTTCCGGGCCCTGCTCATGCCGACCAAGGCCTACCTCAGGGTCTTGGGTGTCGCCACCCAAGCCCTGCTGCGGACCATCTCGGTGGCAGCGGGCGCCGAGCTGGTGGCTGACGCGGTGGCCTTCTTCCAAGCCTTCGCCGGCATGGAGGACGGGTTCTCCGAGCGGGCCAGGGCGGTCAAGGCGGTGCTCGAAGCCGAGGGCACCCGCTACGTGGTGGTCACCTCACCGCGACCAGATGCGGTGGCCGAGGCCCGCTTCTTCGCCCAGAAGCTGGCCGACGCCGGCACCACGGTGACCGCCATGGTGGTCAACCGCATCCACCCCAGCTTCGGACCCGTCGAGGTCTCTCCCGATCCCTCGCTCGAGCCCTACCTCGAGAACCTCGCCCACCTCGAGCGGCTGGCCACCGCCGATCGAGCTGCGGTGGCCGGGCTGGTGGCCGCCATCGCCCCTGCCCCGGTGGGCGAGCTCCCCCTCATGGAGCTCGACATCGCCGATCGGTCCTCGCTGATGGTGCTCGCCGGGTTGCTCGTTGGCAGCGGTGGTGCGTCGCCGGAGTCGAGCACCACCAACCGCTAGGATTTCGCCGTGCCCACCATCGTCGTCGCCAGTGACTCGAAGGCCGTCCGCCAAGAGGTCATCGCAACGGTGACTGACGGCTCGACCACCATGCTCGAGGCCAGCTCTGGGCCCGACGCCTTGGCGCTGGTCAAGGCCAACGAGGTCGACCTGTGCATCTTGGACCTGCAGATGTCGAACATGGGCGCGATGGCGGTGACCTTGGAGCTCCGCCTCGAGGAGTCCTACGGCGCCATCGCCCACGTGCCCGTGCTGATGCTGCTCGACCGGAGAGCCGACGTCTTCTTGGCCCGCCGTTCGGGCGCTGAGGGCTTCGTCGTCAAGCCCATCGACGCGCTGCGGCTTCGCCGGGCCACCAAGGCCATTTTGGCCGGCGAGCACTACGACGACGACAGCTACCTGCCCTCGCCGGTCCTCGTCGCCGACACCACGAAGGGCGCGTGAGCGCGCCCGGGGACCAACCCCCCTCGGCCAAGGGCCGGGGATCGCTGCTGCACCGCCTGCGCAGCAGAGATCACGGTGGTCCCACCCCTGAGGCCAGTTCCCCTGCGCTCGAGCAGGAGCAGTTGATCGTCGCTGCCTTGGCGGACCTCAAGACGCTCGACGTGCGGGAGGTGATGACCCCCAGGCTCGACGTGGTCGCCCTGCAGCTGCCGGTTACCGCCGAAGCGGTGGCCCAAGCGGTGCGTGCGACCGGCCACCGGTGCTTTCCCGTGGTCACCGATGAGCTCGACGACCTGGTCGGCGTGCTCTACGTCACCGATCTGTTCCGCACCAACCAGGCCCAGGGCCATGAGCCCAGCCGGCTGGATATCTCCAAGCGACTCCGCGACGCTCACGTCATCCCCGAGTCGTTGACCGTGCTCGAGGCACTCGCTGACCTCCGCCAGGCCCGCCGGCGGTTCGCAGTGGTGGTCGACGAGTTCGGCGGGGTGGCTGGCGTGCTCACCATCAAGGACCTCCTCGAGCCCTTGGTGGGAGACCTCGCCGATGAGTTCGACGAGGCCGAGGAGCCCCCAGTGATTCGTGTCGACCGCACCCGGTGGTTGGTCGACGGCCGGGCCTCCCTCGACGAGGTCCGCGCCCTCGGGGTCGAGGTGGCCGATGGGGAGTACGTCACCTTCGGGGGCTACCTCTTCGAGCTGTTCGGCCACATCCCTGAGGAGCAAGAGGTGGCGACGGTGCCCGGCTTCGAGTTCAAGGTGGCCGAGATGGACAAGCGGCGCATCGCCAAGGTGCTGGTCAAGCAGCTGACGGCTCCGCTCGCCGAGGCTGAGCGCCCAGAGGGTGGCTCGAACGGGCGCTGAGGAGCGCCTCCTCGACCCTCCACGGTGTCGACTACGCTTGGTTCCTCGCCGGGCTCGCCTGGTGACGGGCTGTGGCGCAGTTTGGTAGCGCGCTGCGTTCGGGACGCAGAGGTCGCAGGTTCAAATCCTGTCAGCCCGACCACGAAGTGCCAGCACCTCGACGACACGCCTCTCGAGGTCGTGCACGAGGGCGTCGTTGGTGTACAGCCACCGCACCTCGGCCAGGTGGCGCCGTGCCGTCACCCTCGTTCGACGAGGGGCGTTGCGCTGGCCGGCCGTGGGCGCCCTTGGAGGAAGACGCGATGCCGGTCCTAGAGGACCGAAGCTGCCTCGGGGAAGTGGCAGGCCACCTGGTGGCCACCACCGGCGTCGTTGAGCGCAGGGGTCTCGCTGGCGCAGATGTCCTGCGCCTTCCAGCACCGGGTCCTGAAGCGGCAGCCCGAGGGCGGGTTGACCGGGCTCGGCACGTCACCCTCGAGGATGATGTGCTGTCGGCTGCGCTCTCGCCTGGGGTCGGGGATCGGCACGGCCGATAGCAGCGCCTGGGTGTAGGGGTGCATGGGCGAGCGGTAGATGTCGGCCTTGGGGCCAACCTCGACCACGCGGCCGAGGTACATCACCGCCACGCGGCTCGACACGTGGCGCACCACCGACAGGTCGTGGGCGACGAAGAGGTAGCTGACGCCGAGCTTGTCCTGGAGCCCCTGGAGCAGGTTGATGACGCCAGCTTGGATCGAGACGTCGAGGGCGGAGACCGGCTCGTCCAAGATGACCACGCTCGGGTCCATGATGAGCGCCCGAGCGATGCCGACGCGCTGCCGCTGGCCACCGGAGAACTCATTGGGGAAGCGGTTCATGAACTTCGGCTCCAGCCCGACGAGTCGCATCACCTCGGCAACTCGCTCAGCCCGCTCCGCACGCGTGCCGGCCTTGTGGATGATCAGGGGCTCCCCAATCGTCTGGCCGACGGGAATGCGAGGGTTGAGCGAACCGAAGGGGTCTTGGAAGACGAACTGGATGTGCTTGCGGACCTCGCGCATCTGGGCGAACTTCAGGTTCAGCAGCTCGCGGCCATTGAACTGCACTGAGCCACCAGTGGCGCGCTCGAGCTGGAGGATGGCCCGTGCCGTCGTGGTCTTGCCGCAACCCGACTCGCCCACGAGGCCGAGCGTCTCGCCTTGGAAGAGGTCGAAGTTGACCCCGCAGACGGCGTGGATGGTGGTGCTGGGGCGACGGATCACCCCTTCTTTGCTCTTGGCGGAGAAGTGGACCTCGAGGTCGCGCACCCTGAGCACGGGAGTGTCGACAGGGGTCACCGTCGGCGGCTGGGTCACGGTGGTCTCGGTCATGCGGGCACCTCGTCGTCAATGCTGAACATCTCGCCAATGGGCATCTCGATCACCGAGCTGGCGAAGTGGCAGGCCGAGGCGTGCCCGTCGGCAACCGGCTGCAAGTCGGGCTCGACCTCGAGGCAGATGTCCTGTTTGATGGGGCAGCGTGGTGCGAAGGGGCACCCGACCACCGCCTCGGTCAGCACCGGTGGATTCCCTGGAACCTGGGCGAGTCGCCCACCGTCATCGCTGTCGACGCTCGGGATCGAACCTAAGAGTCCGTGGGTGTAGGGAATGGCGGGGCGGTAGAAGATGTCGTCAGCGGTGCCGGACTCCACGATGCGCCCGGCGTACATCACGAGGACGCGATCTGCGATGCCTGCGATGACGCCGAGGTCGTGGGTGATGAGCAGCAGGGAGCTCTTCGTCTCATCGAGCGCGAGCTGCAAGGTGCGCATTACCTGGGCCTGCACCGTCACGTCGAGGGCGGTGGTCGGCTCGTCCGCCAAGATGATCTGGGGCTGGTTGGCGATGGCGATGGCGATCACCACGCGCTGGCGCATGCCGCCGGAGAACTCATGGGGGTAGCTCGAGAGGCGGTCCTCGGGGCGGGGGATCCCCGCCAGAGAGAGCAGGCGGATGGCCTCGGCCTTCGCCTCGTCGTCGTTGAGGTCACGGTGTGCCTGCAGCGCTTCGATGATCTGCCAGCCGATGGTGTAGACGGGGTTGAGGGCGGTGAGGGGGTCTTGGAAGATCATGGCGACGTCGGTGCCACGCACCTTCGACATCTCCTTCTCCTTGAGGCCGACAACCTCCTTGCCCACCACCTTGACCGAGCCGCCAACCGTGGCGTTCCTGGCGAGCAAGCCCATGGCTGCCAGTGAGGTCACCGACTTCCCCGAACCAGATTCGCCGACGAGCCCGACGACTTCTTCACGAGCGATGGTGAAGCTCACGCCTCGAATGGCCGACACGGTTGCACCTTCACTGGCGAAGGCGACGGTGAGGTTGTTGAACTCGAGGAGGGGGCCATCTGCGGTCACGTCGTTGGCCGGAGAGGCTGACAGCGCTGGATCACTCATCAACGGTTCCTACTCTTTCGGGGGTCGACCGCTGCTTGGAGTCCGTCACCGACCACGAAGATGCTCAAGATGAGCAAGAGGAGGATAGCGGCGGGGAAGGCGAAGACCCACCAGTCGACCGTGGCGTAGCTCTGCCCGTCGAAGAGCAGGTGGCCCAAGGAGACGTCGGGGGGCTGGATGCCGAGTCCAAGGAACGACAGCGTGGACTCGAGCAGCACCGCACCGGCCATGGTGAGCGTGGTGTTGACCGCAATTGGGCCCATGGCGTTAGGGAGCATGTGGCGGAAGATGATGCGCTGCGGCGAGGCGCCGATGGCACGCGCCGCTTCGATGAAGTCGCGCTTTCGCAGTGAGAGGAACTCGGCTCGCACCAGTCGGGACATGTAGGTCCAACTCAGCGCGGCGACCAAGAGCGCGAGGAGCACCGTGGAGTCGCTCGAGTTCCGCACCGTGTTGGACAGCACGATGAGCACGACGAGGGTCGGGACCATCAAGATCAGGTTCACCAGCTGCATGAGCACCGCATCGATCTTCCCGCCGAAGAAACCGGCAGCGGCGCCGACGCCAATACCGATGATGGTGGAGACCGCCGCCACGATGAAGGCAACCTGGAGGTCCACGATGAGCCCACGCATGCAGGCTTGGAAGAGGTCCACGCCGATGGTGGTCGTTCCAAAGGGGTGCTTCCACGAGGGAGCAACGAGGTAGTCCGTGGTGAGGTTCGTGTAGCCGTTGGGATTCAGCGCCGTATTGACGAGCGCGAATCCAGACAGCGCCACGAAGACGATCAATCCAGCCATCGCCGTCTTGTCGTGGTAGAAGCGGCGCAAGGCTTGGTTCCACTGTCCACGTGACTTGACGAGTGCTTCTTCTGTGCCAACCGGGCGCACCTCTCCGCGACCCTCTTCGGCGTAGCGCTTGGGGTCGTGCTCGGTGACGGTGTTGTCGAGTTGATCTTGGGCTGGGTCGAGGCGGGCGAACTCGGCGTCGTCGAGCGCGTCGCCGGGATCAATCGTGCCGCCCGGGACGCCGTACTTGGGATCACCAGGACCAGGAACGTGGTACTGCTCAGTCATACTTAATCCTCGGGTCGAGCACGGCGTACATCACATCGGCCAAGAGGTTGAACACCACGACGAAGAGCGCAGTGATCATGACGTAGGCCAGGGTTAGGTTGACGTCTTGTGCGTTCACCCCGTCGATGAACCACGAGCCGAGTCCGTTCCAGCTGAACACGTTCTCGGTGATGATGGCACCGCCGAGCAAGCCGGCGAAGTCGAGCGCAATGACGGTAACCACGGGAATGAGCGCATTGCGCAGGACGTGGTGGGTGAGGACTCGCCGCCCCGAGAGCCCCTTGCTCTTGGCCAAGCGAACGTGGTCCATGTCGAGCGCCTCGAGCACCTGTGAGCGTTGGTAGAGGGACCACGAGGCGTAGGTGACCAGCGTCAAGGTGATGGTCGGCAAGATCATGTGCACGGCGTAGTCAGGCAGCCTCTGGAAGAAGCCGCCCGTTTGGGTTGGACTCTGGTCGAGGCTCACCGGCAGGACCGGATTTCCCAGACTCCCGAAGTGCGTGTTGATCGGGCCTGCCACGTAGAGCTTCAAGAACAGCGCCAGCACGAAGGTCGGGACGGCCAAGAAGATGAAGTTACTGAAGGTGACCCCTCGGTCCACGAGGCGACCTCGGCGCAGCGCCGCGACCACGCCGGTGACCACAGCGACGACGATCGACAAGAGGGTCGCCCCGATGACCATCCGGAGGGTCACGGCGAAGTGGGCAGTGAACGACGCAGCCACCGGCTGATTCAGTGAGGTGCTGACGCCGAAGTCGCCGTGGAGCACGCCACGGAGCCAGATCCAGTACCGCTCAACGAGACCCTTGTCCAAGTGGAGTTGGTGGATCCGAAGCTCGATCGTGCTCTTTGGAATCCTTGGATCGAGCCGAAGGCCCGCCAGCGGGTCGCCCGAGATTGCGACCAGCCAGAAGGCGAGGACCGAAATGGCGGCGAGATTGAGTGCATTCGCCAGAATCCGCCGCAAGACGTAGCGCAACATAAGAGCAGTCTAGTCGCCCTGACCCCCCGTCACCTTTCAGTCACCGAGGGGTTTCAGCGATTGCTCGGTACTGCACGGCCATCGCGTGCCCTCCTCTGCCACGGGCTACGCGCGGCCCCAAACTGCGAGGGCGAAGAGCTGCGTGTGGACGCGGAACGGGAGGGGCCGAAGCCCCTCCCGTTCCTCACATCACCAAGATGTGGATCGTTCACCATGAGCAGTTGCTCAGGAGACCGTCCAGTCCTGGGCGTTCCAGGTCACGCCAGCGCTGCCCGGGTTGTTGAGCACGTGGTTGACGTTGGTGTACGCCACCATGACGGGCTTCTGGTAGATCGGAAGCGTCGCCATGTCGGCCCACAGCAGGGCGTCAGCCTTGTTGTAGTCCGCAACCTCGGTCTTGAAGTTCCCCGACTGAGGACCGGCGAACAGCAGCTTGTCGACTGCCTTGTCCGAGAAGTGGTCCCAGTTGGAGGAGCAAGCGTTGAGGTTGTAGCTGCAGTAGATGGCCTGGTTGCCAGAGGGGAACACGCCACCGACCCAAGCGAACTCGATGATGTCGAACTCACCCTTAGGACCAACGGTTCCGAAGAGCTTGCCGGCCGCGATCTGGTTGATACCGATCTTGATACCGAAGTTCTTCATCTGGTTCTGCCACAGCTGCATGACCTGGCCACGAAGACTTGCCGTGGTCGAGTAGTCCTGCAAGGTCAGGTCCTGGCCCTTCTGGGGACCGAAGGTGGGCTGCCAGTAGCCGCCGACCTTCTTGAACCCAGCTGCAGTCATGAGCGAAGCGGCCTTCTTCAGGTCCACAGCGTCGTAGGCCTTGCCGTTGGCAACGTAGGTCGCCTGGTTGTTCATGAACATGCGGTTGTCGAGGGGCTTCGTACCCGGAGCAGCCTGGTCCACGGCCTTGATGATGGCCGCACGGTCGGTCGCGTACGCGATCGCCTGACGGACCTGCACCTTGGCGAGGTAGGGGTTGGACTCGTTGAAGTCGAAGTGCTCGAACTGCAGACCAGGAACCACCGAGGTGTGCAGCCCTGCGGCCTGCGCCGTCTGGACGTAGGCCAGCGAGGTCG
Source organism: uncultured Actinomycetes bacterium (assembly GCA_903847955.1). Lineage (GTDB taxonomy): Bacteria > Actinomycetota > Acidimicrobiia > Acidimicrobiales > RAAP-2 > CAINFA01. Next base: position 19,624 of record CAINFA010000053.1, on the reverse strand, counting down.
AGTTCGGCTCCCAGACCTGGAACGATCCGTTCGACATGTCCGACACACCGTTATCGTCGTTCGACTCGTTCACGAAGACGATGGAGTCGGCCTTGCCCGGGTCGCTGCCGTGGTAGTCAGGGTTCTTGACCAAGACCACGTTGTTGCCGGTCGAGTCGTAGCTCTGCAGCTTGTACTGCTCGGCGGACAGAACACGGGCGACGGGGTCAACGCTGAAGCCCTGGACGGTGTTGCCGTCAGCGGCCAAGGTGTTCCAGCCGTGGACGCGAGCCACGTGGGCGGGCACCAGACCGAACAGGCCCTGCCAGTCGGAGTACGGCTGGTTCTTCTCGAAGGTCACCGTGACGGTGAGGCCGTTCGGGCAGAGCCCAGCGTTCCGGTCGGCGGTGGAGCCGGCGGCGCAGCTGCCCTTCGCGGGCTTCGAGCCAACGACGGACTGGATCTGGTTGTAGCCAGAGGTGCCGGCGTCGTCGTAGGGCTGGTTGCCGATGTCCTTCCAGTTGTCGCTGCAGTAGGGGTCAGCAGACTGGCCACCACACTGCGCCTGCCACGCGTAGATGAAGTCATCTGCGGTGATCGGGGTGCCGTCAGACCACTCAGCCTTCGGGTTGATCGTGTAGGTCACCGTCTGGACGGGACCGACGACCGTGTCAGCGACCTTCGACACGATGTCGGTGTTCTGCACGAGCGCCAGCTTGTTGGTGGTGATGAACGGCGACGGCCAGACCAAGTTCAGGATCTCGGCCAACACGAACTCGTTGTCGTTCGAGGTGTAGACGTTCCAGCCGGCGAGGGTCTGGTTGAGCGCCATCTTGATGGTGGTCGATGAATGCGGTGCCTTGTTGGCTGCCTCGGCGATGCTGCCGCCGGCCAGTGCTGGCCCCATGGACACGGCCGCAAGAGTTGCGACCCCCGCCAGAACTCTGGCGGTTGGATTCTTTCTCATCTGTGTTCCTCCCTTTGGTTGCTACACAGTTTGGTCAATCTACGCACAGGCCCCAGAAGTGTCAACGCGACTCTGTCAACATCCTGTGAATTGTGGAGAACTTCTCGCGCTGGCGCGCTGACGAGCGAAACTTCTTGTGGTACCGCTCGCGGCCCGCTTCGATGGGCAGCGAGGTTGCGGTGCTCAGTTGGCGGGGCTCACCGAGCTCATGTTGAACCCGGGGATGCGCAAGGGCGCCATCGCCGTGCGGTTGAACTCGTCGCCGGACTCACGGCTGTTGGTCCGCACACTGGCACCGGCTTCGACCGCGCGGCTGAGGAGGTCGACGGGGCTCTCGTTGAAGCGGAAGTTGTTGACGGCGCCTCTGATCTCGCCGTCTTCGATGAGGTAGACCCCATCGCGGGTGAGCCCGGTCAGCAGCGCCGTGGCGGGATCGACCATGCGGATGTACCACAGGCTCGTGAGGAGCAGGCCCCGCTCGGTGCTCGCCACCATCTCCTCGACGCTCGCCGTGGCCCCGGGGAGCTCCAAGGCCAGGTTGTCGATCCAAGGCGAGAAGACCATCTGGTGCCGCTCGGCATCGGCGCGCGTGGTGAGGAGGCGCTCAAGCACCCCATCTTCGATCCACGCCGTGGGCTCGAGGGTCGCACCGTTGTCGAAGACCGACGTGGCATCATCGGACTGGCCGGCCGCCACGAAGGGCAGGCAGGAGAGCCCCGGCGCCTTCGGGTCCGAGCGCAGCGTGAAGGGCAGGTCGCTCAACCGCTCTCCGATCTTCGTGCCTCCCCCACGCTTGGAGAAGACGGTCTTGCCGTCGAGCGCGTCGCGGCCGGACATGACCCAATAGAGGTAGATCATGAGGTCAGCGGTCGCAATAGGCGGCAGGATCGTCTCGTAGCGACCAGCCGGCAACTCGATGGAACGCTCGGCCCACGCCAGCCGTCGCTCGATCGTGGCCATCTCGGCGTCGACGTCGACGTCGAGGTTGGCGTCGCCGAGACCGGTCCAGGCTGACCGACGACCGCCGTCGGCACGACCGTTCAGTTGGAAGATGCCCGTCGGCTGCTCGAAGCGGCGCCGGATACCGGTCGACGATCCGAGGTAGGTGGTCTCCACCTCGTGCTCGGCGAACCCGGCCACGGTGATGCCCGAACGTTCGGCTCGAGGCAGGACCACACCGAGGGCGGCGGCGATGCTTTGGAGGACGCCGTGATCCGTGGTGCCCGCTGGCATCTCGAAGTCGTCCTCGGCTGCTCCGCCGAGCAACTCGGCAGCATCGCTCGACACTGGTGCTCTGCGCGCCATGGCATCGGCTTGGGCGACCATGTCATCGACGTCGACAGCGCCGAACCGATTGATCGATCCCACCGCGGTGCCCGCAGGGCTCCGGACGAAGCTCAGCACGGTGACCGACCTCGAGCGAATGCTCCCATTGGAGGTGGTGGTGTTGACCGCGAAGCGCAGGTTGACCGAACTGCGGTCACGGACGATGACGATGCAGTCGTCTGCGGTCGACGCCCCGAGCGCTGCTTCGACCAGTTCGTGGGCAGCGATGAGGCTCATCGACCTGACTCCCCTCGAGCATTGAGGACGTTGACCCCTCGGAACAGCGAGGTGGGAGCACCGTGGCTGACCGCGGCGATCTGCCCCGGCTGGGCCTTGCCGCAGTTGAACGCACCGCACAGAAGGTAGGTGTCAGGACCGCCGACGGCCTCCATGGCCCCCCAGAAGTCGGTGGTGGTCGCTTGGTACGCCACGTCTCGAAGCTGGCCAGCGAGCTTGCCGTTTCGGATCTCGAAGAAGCGTTGGCCGGTGAACTGGAAGTTGTACCGCTGCATGTCGATCGACCAACTCTTGTCACCCTCGATGAAGATGCCGCGATCTACCCCCGAGATCAGCTCCTCGGTCGAGGGGCCACCTTGGACTGGCTGCAGCGAGACGTTCGCCATGCGCTGGATCGGGATCGAGAGCGGCGAGTCGGCGTAGGCGCAGCCATTCGAGCGGGCTTGCCCTGCAATGGCTGCCACTGAGCGGTCCAGTTGGTAGCCGACGAGCACGCCATCGCGCACGAGGTCGAACTGCTGGGTGGCGACGCCTTCGTCATCGATGGCCGTCGTCGCCAAGCCGTGCTCGACCGTGCGGTCGCCGGTGACCTGCATGATGGGCGAGCCGTAGCGCAGGGTGTTCAGTCGGTCGGGTGTGGCGAAGGAGGTGCCGGCGTAGGCAGCCTCGTACCCCAGTGCTCGGTCGAGCTCGGTGGCGTGCCCGATGGACTCATGGATGGTCAGCCAGAGGTTGGTGGGGTCGATGACGAGGTCGTAGCGACCGGGATCCACGGACGGGCTGGCCAACTTCTGGGCCAAGAGCGCTGGCATGGTCTCAAGCTCGTGGTCCCAGTCCCAGCCCGTCCCGAGCAGGTACTCCCAGCCCCGCCCGACCGGTGGTGCGCAGGTTCGCATCGACTCGAAGTCACCGTCATCGGCGACGCTCACGATCTCGAAGGAGGGGTGGATTCGCACACGGTGCTGGTGCGCCAAGGTCCCTGAGGTGTCGAGGTAGGCCTTGCGCTCGCTCACCGCCATCAAACGGGTGCTGACGTGGGTCACCCCCGGCGAGTCGAGCAGCCGGCGGCTCATCGCTTGGAGCAGCGCCACCTTCTCCTCGAGGGCTACCTCGGTGGGGTCGATCTCGAAGCTGGATCGGTAGGTGACCTCACCATGGCCAGGCTCACCGACGAACTCGAATCGACCGCTCCTGGCCAAGCCAGCAAGTTGCGCCCCTGCCAGCGCGGCCAGCGCGGCATCGTGACCGCCCTGGGTGCCGGGCTCGACGGTGCCGGCGAATCCCGGTGCACCACCAGCGATCACCCGAACGCCGAGTCCGCTGACCGTCCGGTCCAGGTTGGTCTCGAGCTCACCGTCACGCAGGGTGATGACCTGGGTGCGGACCACCTCGTGGCGGGCGCTCGCTTCGGCGGCGCCCCCCTCACTCGCCGTCTCGAGGGCAGCGTGCATGGCGGCGAGGGCCGCTGAGGATGTCGTTTCGTCAGGCTCCACGCCGCGAACCTAGCGGACCGAGGCGCTCGGCGAGACCTGGTCTCAGAACCCGGCGGCGAGGATGGTTTGGTAGAGCTCTTGACCGAGGGCAGCTCGGACGGTGATCGCGCCCGTGGGTGCTGGGATCTTCGATGACGTCGGGTAGCTCATCGAGAAGTTGTTGGTGGTGCCGACCTGGAACAACTCGACCGGGAGCGCAGTGGCCGTCGCCACGTCGATGGTGGTGCCCTGGGCGCTCACCGGCACCACTTGGATGCCGTGGTGCATGACCTCTGGGCTCACGACCGCCCCAGAGGGGATGTTGGTGATCTCCGCCGCCAAGTAGAACAGGTCGAGGCTCTTGGCCACCGAGACGATCCGCTTGAGCGATGCCAGGGGTCCACTCGTCGGGACGATCAGCCACTTCTCGGTGAGTGCTGAGACGACGGCACTGCGGACGGCAGGGCTGAGCTTCTCAAGTGCTGGGACTTGGCTCTCGAGGTAGGCGACCGACATCTTGAGGTACAAGGTGTTGTTGGACTTCACCACTTCGACCGAGGGTGCGGTTCCGGTCGCCGAATGGGTGAGCGACAAGGTGAACTCCCCAGTGCGGTTCATCTCCATCTTGAGCGGACCTTGGAAGCCGCTGGTGGGGATCTCGCCTTCCAGCTTCAAGACCGACTGGCTCGCCAAGGCGCTCCCCGCCGCCTTGGCGATGGTGGCAGCAGACATCGAGGAGTCGATGACCGTTCCACTCCCCGAATTCGACGAACACGCAGCGAGGCAGAGCCCGGCTGCGAGCACCGCGCTTGCCACTTTGCTCCGATGCAACATCTGACCTCCTCAGGATCTTGGAACCGTACCAGCGCGCCATCGCACGGACTGGCCACTGACCACCGATTCACCGAGTGTGCTCAGGAATGCGCGAACCTGGCGAGACCCATCACGGTGCCAGGCGCCGTGCATCGTCGGCGCGTGCGCTGAGGGTTCAGCGCGGTGGTCGAGGCTTCCTCGGTGGATCCACGCCCAAGGTTGCCATGACGGCGTGCGCCGCACGGGCTCCAGACACGAGGGCACCTTGGATGGAGGCGGTGGTGGTGTGGTCGCCGGCTACGAATCGTCCATGGGACTGCGCAAGCCGGTCGAGTTCGAGCGGCGGCCGCCCGAGGGGGAGCGCGGCGTCGACCTCGGTCACGGCCACGAGCTCAAGGTCCCCTTCGGCGAGGCCCTGCAGCGCTGCTGCTGCGGTGCGCGCCGCAGCATCTGGCACCCGGGTTGGAGTGGAGGTGGCGAAGAGCCTCCGGCCAGCGGGGGCGTAGCGGGGGGCAGCGGCAGAGAGTTCGACCGAGTTCCACGGACCTTGGGGCGCAACGGCCAGCAGAGCCCGCCCTGCCGAGCCGCTGGTGGCATGCCAGTAGGTGGTGACCGACCCCATGGGCGGGGGAGGGAGGTCGGGGTCGAAGCGGGACAGCGCCTGAGCATCGACCCCCAGCACGACGGCCTTGGCTCGGTAGGTGGTGCCCTCGACGAAGACCTCGGTGGCCGAGGCCCGTTCAACCTCGGCGCCGAGGCGCACCGTGGAGGTGGCGAGCTGCCGGGCGAGCTGCCGGGGAAGCTCTCCCATGCCCCGAGCAGGCACCGAGGGTCGGCCGAGCAGCATCGAGCGCAGCACCAAGGTGGTGAAGCCGAGGGGCACTTCGAGGTCGGGGTCGAGGGTGACGCCAACCAAGAAGGGGTCGAGGAGCGTGGAGCGGAGCGGCCCGGTGATGCCAAGCCGGGTCAAGCCCTCCGCCGTGCTCACTGAGCCCAGGCGACGGCTCACGGCTTGGGGAGCAATGAGCGTTTGGGCCGCCAAGCGCCCGAAGGCCAGCTGGGAGCGACGCGGACCTGGAAGCGCCTGCAGGGTTGCTGGCAACGAGCCCGGGGCTCGGCGGGGGTCGAGGAGCGTTGGCCCGGTCACCGAGCCCAAGGCCACCCCGGCCACGAGGGGGCGCAGCTCGAGGGCGGCGAGATCGAGCGATGCCCGCAGGGCGGCGTAGGCGGGGTTGAGCAACTGGAACCCCCGGTCGATGAGGTAGCCATCGACGACGTCGGTCTGGATTCGACCACCGACCGTTGCTCCCCGCTCGAAGACCGCCACCTCGAGCCCGCTCGCTTCGAGCACTTGGGCGCAGCGGAGGCCGGCCAGGCCTGCGCCGACGATGGCGACGTCGACCTCGGGCACGTCCTCAGGCTACCGGGAGGGTCTTCAACCCAGTGCGAGGTAGGTGTTGGACGCGGTGAAGTCGAAGCCCGCTGCGGCACAACTGGGCCCCGCGCAGCTCACCGCTTGGAGCTCGGCTGAAGCGAGGTAGTGGTTGGTGCTCGTGGGGAGGGGAGCGAAGGTTGGGGGCAACCAGCCTTGGTCTTCACTCAAGGTCACCTCGATGGGCGCCCGCTCGGTGCCGCTGGCACTGGTGAGCTCCCATCCCACGGCGAGGCAGGTTGCCACCGACGGGCAGCTGATGGCGCTCAACTGGGCATCGTCCCACGCAGCCACCGGCTCGAGGAGCGCCACGGGCTGCGGGCTCGAGACGTTCGAACCGTGCAAGGTGGTGGTGAAGCCCTCGACCACCTCTACCGAGGTGTCCTTCTTGGTCGGCACGGCCAGCTTGGCGGCGAAGGCGCCAACCGCCACGCAGGATCCTGGCGCTGGACACGACACGCCGTTGAGCCCCCCAAGCCCATTGGTCCCTTGGGGCGGGACAGCCACGGTGACCGCCTGGGACCAGGTGCCGTCGTGGTCGGCCGCGGCCAAGGGAACTTGGTTGTCCGAGGCGTTGGTGTAGTAGCCCACGGCCTCACACGTTCCAGTGACCGGGCAGCTGACGGCGTTGAACAGGGCGTAGCCATTGGTGGTCGGTGCTCCTTGGGGGGCGAGCACCTGGTTCGCCGACCAGGTGCCGTTGAGCTCGGAGGCGACGTAGGGATCGACGTTGGGCACCGAGGTGGCATCTGGTGCGGTGGCCTCGGTGAAGTTGCCAACCACCACGCAGGTGGTGGGGCGGGTGCAGCTGATCCCGCTGGCCGAGACGTAGCTGGGGTTCGCGCTCTGTGCGGGGACCGGCAGTGGGCTCACTGCCGACCAGGTGTGCCCGTTGTAGCTCGACACCCCAGCGACCCCGAAGCCGCCCGCATTGAAGTAGTCGACCACGGCGGTGCAGCTCGAGGTGGAGGTGCAGCTGACCCCGACCACGTTGGCTTGGGGGTTGGAACTCACGTCGGTGGAGGGCAGGGGGAGCTGCATCGAGGTCGCCGGGTGGTTCGGCGTCACAATGGCGACCGAGGCCTGCACCGCCTTGGTGCCGTCTTCGTAGGAGCCACCGGCCACGCACATCGTGGCCGACGGGCAGCTGAGCGCATCATCGGCGTTCTTGATCGACGACAGCGCGTGAGCCACGCTCGTGAGCAGCTGTGGGGTGGCGAGCGACGGGGTGGCGATGGCGCCGAGCCCGAGCCCATCGGCGGCGATCGCGGCGGTGACGTCGCTCGCGATCGCCCGCTGTCCTGAGGCCGTGGGCAACGTGGCCGACGCTCCAGCTGTGGCGATCCACGGTGCCTGGGTGCACCAGGTGTGCTTGAGGGACTGGCCGGGGCTGCCGGTCAGGTTGGGGTTGACGAAGTGGATCCCGGTCCGGGCCGCAGCTTGGGCCAGGTCGCCGTTGAGGCTCGCTTGGATGGCGCCGATGACCGCAACGGACGCAATGACCCTGGTGGTGACAGCCGCGCCAGTGGCGTTCCCCGAGAGTACGTGTGCTGCAGCGCACGCAGCCACCTCGGTCATAGTCGGGGTCGGTGGCACCCAGTCGGGGTAGGCGACGACCTCAACGGTGGCGTTGGGCGCCGACGCCTTGACCGCGGCCAAGGTGGCATCCAGAGCGGCAGGGAGTGCCTTGAGCTCGTTGGTCAGCCCGGCGATGGCGCCTTCGCTCGTGCAGCCCGAGCTGAGACACGAGGTGAGCACCGAGGTGAGGCGAAGATCGGCGGCGCCCACGGTGACCGTCACCAACTTGGCCGAGGGTCCCACGTGGAGGCGGGCACGGTCGAGTTGTGGGCCAGCAGCAGCGCCGTTGCTCGAGGCCGGCACCGCGCTCGGGGCCGAGGGGTCGAGGTTCTTCGTGGTGGCACCAGCGCAGGCGACGTTCACCGAGACAAGCGACGGCTCGGCGCGAGCCACGAGGGCGGCGTAGCTGCCACTGGTGCGGTCGCAACCCGTTGGTGAGCCGGCGATGGCCGCTCCTGCCCCAACCCCTGCGGCTACCCCATCGCCGAGTGCTGCGTAGGTGATGGCGGGAGCGGTGGTCGCTGCTGCTCGGGGGGCGTGGGTGGGGCTGAGCGTACTGATGGTAACGGCGGCCGCGACGGCCCCAACGAGGGCGCTGACCAGGAATCTCGCCGAGCGCGTCGGTGGCCTCACGGTGCGGTGGTGCTGCGCGAGCCGAGGTTCGAGGTCACCTCCGCACGCTACCGCTCGAGCACCCTCAAGCGTGATCAGCGATGAGCACCCCTGAGACGCTGTGGCTGGCGTAGAGCTCGCCGCTGCCAGCAGAGAATCCAAGGTGCGCGGTGGTGGGGAGGACGACCTTGGCCGAGCACACCGGCACCCCGTTCACCCACACGGTGACCTTGCCGTGGGCGATGGCGACCAGCACGGCGGTGGTGTGGCCGATGACGAGCGTGCTCAGCGCTGCTGAGGCGACGAAGGCGAGGTGCGCACCATGGCGCGCGTCGTTAACGATGGCGACGTAGGTGGGTCCAGGTGCGCCCGGATCGGGGAACTCACCGAGGACGACCGAGATGCCCGGCGAGGTCGAGATGCCAGCATTGGCGCCATTGGCGCCGACCGTCGGCCGGGTCGAGCCCGTCACGAGGTTCAGCGCCGTGGCATCGCCGCAGCAGTGGCTGCTCGTCCCCACCGTGACGTTGAACCGCACCGCCAGGTTGGTCGTGGCGACAGAACTTGAGAGGTACGCCGCACCTGCGGCGAAGGGGTGCAGGCCGGTCAAGGTGACGCTCGTCCCGTGGCTGGCAGCGGTGCCGCTCATGGTCCACTGTGGCGCGCCGAGGCTCGGGAGGCGTCGAGCAGCGCCGCTGGCAACCCCGGCGACCACGCAGGTCGATGCCCCCACGATGTCGAGCACACGGAGCGACACCGTGGCCGATGCGCTCCCACTCACCGATGGCGTTGCTAAGACCGTGATCGGCGTCGATGCCCCCGGCGCCAGCTGCTGCCCGATGCTCGGCGTGCTCCCGAGGGCGATGGCGGTACTACCAGCAATGGTGACCGAGGTCAGCGTGACCGGAGCGGCCCCCGTGTTGGTCGCGAGGATCGTGCAGGTCGTCACACTCCCCACGGGCATCGAGGTCAGGCAGGGCTTGGCGGCAGTGAGCACGACCGGGTTGGTGGGCGGTGCTCCTCCCACCGTGACCGAGATGTCGGTGAGTACGTGGTTGTCGTCGAGGCCGCCGGTCGACGCAGCGAAGCCGACCATGGCGGTCGACGGCAAGCTCACCGCCTGGCTCAGCTGGAGGTAGCCGTCGAGGGAGACCGACACCACGCCTGCGGTGATGGTGATCACCACCACGTTGGTGGAGCTGCCCAAGGTGAGCGGGGCGGTCACCGGGGCGGTGGCGAGGTAGTGCAGCGATCCATCGGGGTTCATCCCATCGGTGATGCCGATGAAGTCGGCCTGGGGGGCGCCCGGTTCGAGGTACTCACCGAAGACGACCGCCATCCCCTGGAGGCCACCGAAGCCCATCGCCTGGCCGATGCCTCCCACAGAGGTTGGTGAGGTTGATGGAGCGAGGAGGTCGAAGGCGGCGCCATCGGCCCCGCTGCCACCGCCGACGTCGAGGTTGAAGCTGGCCGAGATGCTCGAGGTGGAGGCCGGAACGGGGAAGAGGGCATCGCCGGCCTCACCCACGCCTGCGGTGGTGAGGGTGAGTCCTGACGCATCGACGTAGGCCGAACCGTTGATCGACCAGGTGCTGTTCGCCACGGCGGGGAGGCCGTAGCCAGCCCCTGACCCGGTCCCCACCACGGTGATCGTCAGTGGTGCGCCACCGACGGTGGCCAAGGTGACCGAGGTCGATGCCGGCCCGGTGGTGGTGGGCTGGAAGGCCACCTGCACCGGCACGATGTCACCGAGGGAGAGCTCGGTGCCAACCGCGATGGTTGAGATCATGCGGAACGGACCGCTCGTCGGGCCGGTCGAGGTTCCGATCACGTTCGACAGCGCCGGGTTCTCGTTGTCGTCGACGACGTCGAAGGTTGCGTACCCGATGGTGCCGACCCGAACGGCTCCCACGTTGATGGTGGTGACTGCGACCTGCAAGGTGGCTGGCAGCGCCGATGAGGCCCCGGCAATGCTGGGCCACCCGAGGAACGTGCAGGCCAAGCTGAGCAACCCGATGACCAGGCGTGAGCCGGCGCTGAGCTGGCTCTGGTTGCTCATGACGGGTCCTCTCTGGTCGTGCTGGCGCACTGCTCTTCCAGCCTAGGACCGCGCTCGAGCAGGACTTGGGCGCCCGCGAAGGCGACGCTGAGGACCATTGCTATGGTGACCCGAGACCGAAGCCTGAAAGGCAGTACCTCGTGCGTCGACCGCTCCGCAACGTCTTGTTCGGCCTCGTAGCGCTCGCGCTCATGGGAGCGGTCTTGGCCTCCCCGAGCCTCGCTACCCCGGCCACCGCCACCGACGCTCCTCCGGTGGGCATCCACAAGATCCAGCACATCATCTTCATCACCCAAGAGAACCGTTCCTTCGACAACTACTTCGGTACCTACCCTGGCGCCGACGGCATCCCGATGGTCAATGGCGTGCCGACGGTGTGCGTGCCCGACCCGTTGACCAAGTCGTGCGTCAAGCCCTTCTTGTCCAACCGAGACACCTCGATCGGTGGGCCCCACGGGTCCACCGACGCCTACGCCGACATCGACCACGGGAAGATGGACGGCTTCGTGAACCAGGCCCTGGTCTCGCTCGGGTGCACCCACACCACCTCGGTGTGCGGCGGTGAGGCGCCGATGGACTCGATGGCGTACTACAACGGGGCCGACATTCCGACCTACTGGGCCTACGCCAAGTACTTCGTCTTGTCTGACCACTTCTTTGAGTCGGTCGCCTCGTGGTCCTTGCCCTCGCACCTGTGGCAGGTCTCAGGATGGTCAGCCCAGTGCGCCAAGGCGGCGGACCCCAAGACCTGCACCAACGACATTGCGCTCGGCAACAGCTTCACGGCCAACACCCCGGCCAACCACAACTACGCCTGGACCGACATCACCTGGCTGCTCTACAAGAACAACGTCAGCTGGAAGTACTACGTCGTACCTGGCAAGCAGCCCGACTGCGACAACGACTCACAGTTGAGCTGCGGACCCACCCTGCAGTCTTCTTCCACGCCTGGGATCTGGAACCCCCTCCCCGACTTCGCCGACGTCCAAGCGGACCACCAGCTGGGCAACGTCCAGCCCATCAACAACTACTACCAAGATGCGCTGAGTGGGAACCTTCCCCAGGTGAGTTGGATCGTGCCGTCCCGGGAGGTCTCAGAGCACCCCGGCGACCCCATCACCGACGGCATGGCCTACACCGCCAGCCTGATCAACGCCGTGATGAAGAGCCCTGACTGGAGCTCGACGGCCATCTTCTTAACGTGGGACGACTGGGGTGGGTTCTACGACCACCTTGCTCCTCCGACCATCGACAAGGACGGCTTCGGCCTTCGGGTGCCCATGCTGATGATCAGCCCCTACGCCAGGATCGGCTACGTCGATCACACCGTGCTGAGCGACGATTCGCTCCTCAGGTTCGTTGAGGACGACTTCATGAACTCTCAGCGGCTCAACCCAACGACCGATGGGCGACCCGACCCCAGGCCGTACGTTCGGGAGAACTACTCCCAGGTCGGCTCGGTGAACTCCGAGTTCAACTTCAGCTACGCCCAGCCACGCAACGGGGTCATCGAGCCCGAGTGGCCCAAGACCAAGCTCATTCCCTAGGTCCACCAGCGGGAACTTCGGCTGCCCCACTAGGTTCTCCCCTCATGGATCGACCCCTCCGCTACGGCATCATCGGCACCGGGATGATGGGGCTCGAGCACCAACGCAACCTCGACGCCTTGCAGGGGGCGGTCGTGACCGCGGTCGCAGACCCAGACGACCACCAGCTCGGCCTCGCCGTTGAGCTGAGCGGAGGTTCAGCCAAGGGGTTCAGCGACTACCACGACCTGCTCGACAGTGACCTGGTCGATGCGGTGGTCATCGCGTCGCCCAACATGACCCACCGCGAGGTGGCCGGGGCGGCCATTGCCTCGGGGCACCACGTCTTGGTGGAGAAGCCGCTCGCCACCACCGTCGAGCACTGCCGTGAGCTCGAGCAGTTGGCGCAGCCAGGCCAGGTCATCTGGGTGGGCCTCGAGTACCGCTACATGCCCCCGGTGGCTCGGCTGGTGGCAGAGGTGCAGGCTGGGACCATTGGGAACCTCAAGATGGTGGGGATTCGCGAGCACCGGTTCCCGTTCTTGCCCAAGGTCGGGGATTGGAACCGGTTCAACGAGAACACGGGGGGCACCTTGGTCGAGAAGTGCTGCCACTTCTTCGACCTCATGCGCCTGCTGGTCGGCGCCAACCCCGTGCGGGTGATGGCCTCTGGCGCCATGGACGTCAACCACCTCGATGAGCGCTACGACGGCCGGCAGCCCGACATCTTGGACAACGCGCTCGTGGTGGTCGACTTCGCCAACGGTGTTCGAGCATCGCTGGACCTGTGCATGTTCGCCGAAGGCTCGGTCAACCAAGAAGAGCTCTCGGTGGTTGGCGACCTGGGCAAGCTGGAGGCCTTCCTGCCCTCTGGCATCTTCCGGTCTGGGATGCGCAGCGGCTGGGCTCCGGGGGTGACTGAGGAGGTGGTCGTCGACGACAGCATTGGCTTCGAGGGCTTCCACCACGGTGCCAGCTACTTGGAGCACCGTGACTTCCTCCAAGCCATCACCTCGGGCACCGGGGCTTCGGTCACCTTGGAAGATGGGGCCTGGTCGGTGGCGATGGGGGTGGCCGCCCAGCGTTCGATCGAAGAAGGTCGCGTCGTCGCGGTTGCAGAGGTGCTCTAGGGCAGCTGCAGCTTGGCGTGGTCGAAGCGGGGGAGCACGAGCTCACCGAACCGCCGGCACTCCTCGGCGTGGGGGTAACCCGACAAGATGAAGGCATCGATCCCCATCGCCATGTAGCGGCGCAACTTGGCCTCGACCTGGTCTGGCGTGCCGACGATGGCCGCACCACACCCTGACCGGGCTCTGCCGATGCCGGTCCAGAGGTTCGCTTCGACGTAGCCCTCGACATCGGCCTCGGCCCGCAGCTCGCTCTGGCGGTGCACGCCCACCGAGGTGGCGTCGAGCGACCGCTCCCGTTGCGCCGTGCCCGCTGCTTCATCAAGGGAAGCGACGAGGGCCCGAGCCGCAGCCCTCGCCTCGGCTTCATCCTCTCGGACCACGACGTGGACCCGGTAGCCCATGGTGAGCTGTCGACCGTGGACGGCGGCGCGCTGCCTGAGGTCTGTGATGGTCGCTGCCACGACTTCTTCGACGTCGGGCCACATGAGGTAGACGTCGACGCCTCGGGCTGCGACCTCCCGAGCCGGGGCGGAGAGTCCACCGAAGTAGAGCGGGAGCCGGCGGCCGTCGGTGCGGGCGATTCGTGGGGAAGGGACCGACAGGTCGAAGGCATCGCCGTGGTGCTCGAGGGGCTGACCCGAGAGCCCCGAGGTCAGCAGGTCGATCACCTCGGCGGTCCGGCCGTAACGGACCTCGCCGCTCTCAGATCGACCCGGCAGATCCGAGCTGATGAGGTTCACCCGGAGCCGGCCCTCGCACAGTTGGTCCAGGCTGACCAGTTGGCGCACCAACTGCGGCGGCCACAGCTCACCGCACCGAATGGCGAGGAGGAGGTCGATGTCGGGGACATCTCGTGCCACGCCGGCGGCGAAGACGGTGTTGTCGATCCCGAGCTCGTAGCCTGAGGGCAGCAGCACGGCATCGAACCCCTGCCGGGCGGCCTCGGCCACGATGCCCGAGCAGTGGTCGTAGCTCGAGGGCAGCGCCGCTGCGGGGTTGGCCAGCTCGGTGGCATCGTCATCGCAGAGCGCGGCGAACCAGGAGAACTCGACGGGGCGGTTGGTGGACCCTTGGGTGGCAGGCATCACTCCACACAACCACAGCAGGACCACGGGTGTGCTGTATCTCCAGGTGGTTGCGTCGGCGCCGTCCTACGGCCGGTCCCTCTGCCTCCCTCGGACCGCCGCCGGTGGACCTCTCCTTGGCAACCGAGCAGCACCTGGTTGGAGGAGCCTGGCGCTCGGCTCGGTGATGCGCCTTGGGGTGCATCGCCGGCTCCCGTCACCCCTTTGACAACCATCACCATCGCGGTAAGAATCGTCCTACTCCAAGACCAGAAGTGGTCTGGTGACGTCCGAGCCGAGTTGGCTCAGCTGACGAGAAGGGTCTGCACACCAAATGAAGCTCTCCGCAACGCTCAAGCGCGGCATCACCTCGGTCGTGGCCGCCACCGCTGTGGTCACCATGACCGCGACGCCGGTCTTCGCTGCCACCACCACGGTGACCAAGTCCGGGGTCGACGTCACCAATGGCTCGACGTCCCAAGCCAGCACCGGGGACACCATTCGGTGGACCATCAGCTACGAGAACACCACCGGATCGATCGTCAACGCGGACCTCCGAGACGCCCTCGTAGCACCGAACTCCTACGTCGCTGGCTCGCTCAACGTTCCCGCTGGCTGGACGCCGGAGTGGTCGACCGACCACGGCACCACCTGGGTCACCACCGAGCCCTCGCCGGCCAGCACCGTGACCAACGTTCGGGCCGTCAACTTGTTCGTCGGTACGAGCTCTACCAGTGGCTCGGCCATCCTCCCCAAGCCCAACGTGCCGCTCGACAACTCGCTGTCAGAGAGCGGTGGCGATGGGTTCCAGGCCTACTTCACCCCGTCTGACGTCTGCACCACCTTCCACGTCGAGGGCACCGGGCTCAACGTCGAGTGCTTCAACAAGGTGACCGGTGCGGTTGACTCCAACACCTACGTGTCCAAGACCGTCCAAACCATCGACCGCGCCGCCCCGGTCCAAGACGTGGCCGACAACCGGGTGTTCTTCTCGGTGCAGGACAAGACGACCTCCAAGTTGGCCTTGGCCTGCGTGGACCTCAACAGCGCATCGTCCCCCGTGGGCTGTGCTCCCACCCAGGTGCTCGACTTGGGCCCTGCCAACGCCAACGTCGACACCCAGATCGTCGGCAGTCGGATCTACGTCTGGACGGGCAACAAGTTCTACTGCGTGACCACCGCCATGGCCCTGTGCAACGGCGGCACCATCACCACCGGTTTGACGAGCCAGCCCACCGACGACTCGAGCATCTACAGCGATGGGCTCTTGTGGGCCTCGGCGGGGAACTCGACCAGTGCGGGCGATGGCAAGTTCGAGGGCATCACGTGCTACGACCCTGTGCTCGGCACCCCCTGCCCGAGCTGGCACCCCACCGGTGAGCCGTCAGGCACCCCATCGGGCTACGTCAACACCGCCCATGACTTCCCGGCCTCCTCAGGCGTCAATGCAGCTGGTTCGTCGTTCCTCGTCCCGCTGCTCAACAGCCAGGGCGTTGGCCAGGGCGTCTGCAGCCACAGTGCGTACTACGCCGGCCACTGGGCGTGCTACAACGCCAACGGCACGGTCAACACCGCTGCGGCTGGGTCGCTCAACGCCTTCAGCGAAGCCCGCATCGGCGTGACGTCGAACCCTGGGCTCAAGGCAGACTTCGGCAACCCTTCGGGCTCCAAGGTCTTCATGGTTTACTCCTCCCAACTGGGGTCGGTCTCGGGTAACCAGCTGGCCTGCTTCGACTGGTCGACCAACGCCGGCTGCACCGGCTCGGTGGGCAACGGATCCAACGGTGGGTGGGGCACGTCGGGGATCATCAACCTGCCGACCCGGCCGAGCGATACGAACACCTCTGGCCAAGAGGGCCTCTACTCCCAGCAGATCGACCCCTACGACCCCACGTGCCTGTGGACCGACGCTGACTCGGGCCTCTTGCGCTCGGTGGACGTCGCCACAGGACTCGAGGGCACCTGCAAGACCACGGCAACCACCCAGGTCTCCGCTGCCCCGACCGCGTCGATCAATGCCGCCTACTGCGACGGTGGCACCAACCACGTGGTGGCATGGCACGACGTCTCGATCACCGGGTTGGCTCCGGGCTCTGCCTTCAGCGACATCTTGGTCACCGTCTACGACGCCGACGGCATCCCCGTGCCCGGCTTCGAGAACGTCGCTGCCCCCAGTGGCGTGCTCGACATCTCGTCGATCCCCTTCTCGGGCAACACCACGGCCTTGACCGCAGCGGTCACCGTCCGGGGTATTCCGACCGACCTTCCCTGGCCCAGTGCCACCCCTGGTGCCTCGATTTCGTGGACCGGTGACCCGGTGCAGCTGTGCTTCGAGACCACCGTGGTCAACCCGGGGTCGATCACCTCCTTCGGGAACCACGTCGACACCATCACGACCCCGCAGGGCCAGCCGCCCATCACCAAGGGCGCGGACTCGAACACCTTCTACCTCGAGGGCACCGAGGTTCCTGCGGCCGGCAACACGGGGCTCTTCGCCCTGGTGGGAGCCATCGCGGTGCTCTTCGGTGGCCTCATGCTCCTGCGCCGCCGCCGATCTGCCGCCTGACGCTGAGGGGGCGCACCACCTGGGCGAGGGCCGAGGTGGTGCGTTCCCACAGCGCGACAGAGCAGCACCGGTCGTGCAACCTCCCTGCAATCAAGTAGGGTTGACCAGATCCTCCGTGTAAGGCGTTGCTTACGGAGGCATCCCCTTTTCTTACGGAGTCCTTCATGAACCATCCTTCCCGGCGCACCACCCGCCTCCTCGCCACCAGCGCCGTCGGTGCGATGCTCGCCGCCGCCATGGCAGCCCCCATCGCAGGCGCGACGAGCGTGGCGTGGCCACCTGATGCCACCTGGACCCTCAACGGCAACGCCGCGGTGTCGGGCACGACGCTGAACCTGACCCAGAACCTGTCGAACCAAGACGGCTCGGCGTGGCTCAACACCCCCCTGGCATCGGCCAACCTCGACGTCACCTTCCAGGTCCAGATGGGCGTGCCGTGGGGAGCAGACGGCGTCACCTTGTCCTTCGCCAACCCCTCGACCAACCCGGCGACGACCCTCGGGTCGAGCGGCGGGGGTCTCGGGTTCACCACCGACCCCACCCACGTGGGCGTCTCAGGCGTGGGTGTGGCGCTCGACACCTACCAGAACGTCAACGACCCGTCGAAGAACTTCGTCGGCATCCTGACCGGTGGCACGGCTGCCGCCAAGACCTGGCTCGCGACCAAGACGCTGACCAGCTCGCTCTACGGCTCGCACAACGTCGAGGTCACCTACGTCGGCGGGATCTTGACGGTGCTCGTCGATGCCAACCAGGTCCTGTCCACTGCCGTGAGCTTGCCGAGTTCGGTGCGCGTCGGTTTCACCGGCTCAACCGGTGGGCTGACCAACGTCCACTCCATTTCCAACTTCTCGCTGAGCAACGGCGCCGAGCTCTCCACTGGTGGGCCCAACGGTGCGCTCGTGGTGACCACGGTTGCTGGCGTGGCCTTCGCCGTGAGCGGCGTGGCGTGGCGTCGACGTCGCCTGGCGCACACCGCCAACTGAGGTTCCCGCAGGAGCTGGGTCGCTCAGCGCACGACGGCGCAGGCGAGAGGTGCGAGGAGCACCATCACGCTGCACGCGGCGCTCGAGGCGAGGTGTGGCATTGAGGGTCGATCTCGACCGAGGAGTCGGTGGACCCTGAGCCCCACCGCTGCCTCGCTGGCCCCCAACGCACAACGGGGGGCTCGATTGGTTCCAGCTGTGGCCATGGAGAGCAGCGCACTGGCCAAGGTGTGCCGATCACTCGTGCGGGCGGCCGCGTCATCTGCTGCCAGTTCGACCAACAGCGCAGTAGCCCGAGGGGCCAAGGCGGCGTAGGGCAGAAAGCTGAGGACCTGGAGCAACGAGGCGAAGGGCAGCAAGACCAGCCCATGGTGACCCTCTGCATGGCCTCGCTCATGCGCGAGGACCGCACCGAGTTCGGCTGGGTCGAGCAGGTCGATCGTGCCTCGGCTCACCACGATGCGAGGCCGTCGACCAGGCAAGCAGTAGGCGGCGATGGCGGGGTGCTCGAGTACCTCAGCGCCTGGCGCGCTGGTGGAGATCACGTTGAGCACCATCCGGTGCCGCCTCCGGCGCAGCACCGTGGAGGCTGAGGTCGTCACGAGACCCCCGAGGACCACGAGGGCGACGTCAGTGGCGAGGGTCAACCCGACCGCCTCGCGCACGCCCAGGCTGGCGAGGAGGTGGTGGTGGCAGACGCCGCTGAGGAAGGCGCGCATCGCTGTACGCAGCGAGGTGTCGTGGTGCACGAAGGCCATCGACAACCCTGTGCCGAGCAGGCTCAGGAGTCCTGCCGCTCCGAGGGCGTACCACGCTAGCAAGCCAGCCCGTGGGCTGCGGGTGGCCCAGTTCGCCGATGCCAAGGGTCGGGGGGCGACCACGAGGCAGACGATGCTGAGTGCGGCGAACAGCGCGGTGCTCACGGCCGGTTCGTCCGGGCCTCGTCGAGCGCGTCTCTGAGGTGTGCCGCCTCCTCGTCGGAGATGGTCTCCGCGAAGCGAACGAGCGCCGCTCTGGCGTCGGTGGTCTCCGCCAGCACCTCGTGGAGGAGCGAGGACGTGTAGTCCTCACGGGTGGCCGCGGCGGCGTACTGGTACGCCCGACCCACCATGGTGCGGTGCACGAGCCCCTTGGCAGCCAAGCGGTCGAGCACGGTGAGGAGGGTGGTGTAGGCGTGGTCAGGGAAGGAGGCTACAACCGTCCGAACCGTCATCGTCTCAGATCCCGCACCCCAGAGCACGTCCATGACCTGCCGCTCGAGCTCACCGAGCTTTGCCATCACATGTGCATCCCAGCCATGGCCCCGCTCGGACTGCCGCTCACCGGGACGCTGAGCGTGATGGACGAAACGCCGGGGGCCGCACCGTGGACGCCCAGGATCACCGGGACGAGGCTGCCCGGTTCGACGTGGACCTTGAGCCCCATCAGCATCACGGCCTGGGTGGTGGCGCTCATGGTCAGTGAGGAGTGCGGAGCGATGACGATTGAGGGGAGGTTGGTCATCGAGCGGCCGTCGGCCTTGGGGTCACAACCCGCCACGTCGTTGGCCAGCATGGCGTAGGTGGCGAGGTGCGAGCGTGCGCCGGTCAGCACGATTTGGGTTGCGCCCGTGTTCTCGAAGACCGCGGTCACCGCGCTGAAGCCGCCACGTTGGCCGGTGGAGGCCAAGGGTTGGAAGACCTCGAGGTGGCCAACGTGGGCGACGACGGTGGCTGAACTGCTCGGGGCATCTGGCAGGGCGATCATGGCTGCACCAGCGGCCAGCCCACAGATCCCGACAGCGCTAATGGCGACCAGCACCCGCAGCGGAGAGCGGGTCCTCAGAGCTTCGGGAGCAGGAGTCGATTCCACTACGACGAAGCGTAGTTGGCGGGTGG
>CAINFA010000052.1 GCA_903847955.1 uncultured Actinomycetes bacterium | reverse complement strand
GGCCACCGGCACCTTGGCGCGCCTCACTGTCGGCATCAAGGTGGGTCACGACGTGCTCGGCTCCATCTGGGTCATCGAGGGCGACCACCCCTTCACCGAGCGCGACGAAGCCACCTTGGTCGAAGCATCGTCGCTCGCAGCGGTCCACTTGCTGCGCCATCGCGCCGGGCTCGACGTCGAGCGACGTCGCCGAGCGGTCTTGGCCCGTTCGGTCCTCGACGGTCGATTAGCCGCAGGAGAGGCGATGGGTCTCCTCGGCCTGCGCAGCGCGGAGGCCTTGACGATCGCGGCGGTTGACTTCCTCGAGGAGACCACCGATACCTTGACCAAGGCTGCCCAGGTGGACCGCCTTGAGTCCTTGCTCTCCCTGCGGGGGGCGGGACGGCACCAGGAGTTCGCCGTGGTGGCCCTCGAGGCTCGGATCTACGTGCTCCTCGCAGAGGCAGGATCGTCGTCGGCTGGCTGGGCGCGACAGTTCGTCGGTGACCTCACCGAGTTCGCCAGCGAGCGCATGGGCACGCTCGTCGTGGCCGGCATCGGCTCCCCCGTCGCCCTCGGTGACGACCTCCGCCACGCCAAGGTCGAGGCCGATGCCGCCCTTCGGGTGGCGCGCCACACCGAGTGGAACCCACGCACCCCGGTGCTGTTCAGCGAGGTGCGCGTCCACGCCCTGATGGACACCTTGCGGGACCTCGTGCGCAGTGAACCACGGCTCTCGGCCGGCCTGCTCCAACGCCTCAGCGACCACGACGAGCTCCACCACACGAAGTACTTCGAGAGCGCCCAGGCCTACCTCGAGGCCTTCGGGAGCGCCTCGACCGCGGCCGAGCAACTCTGCATCCACCCCAACACCTTGCGCTACCGCTTGCGGCGCATCGCCGAGTCCACCGGGGTCGACCTCGAGAGCCCGCACACCCGCCTCGCGCTGCAGATCGAGCTGCTCGCCGGCGGCTGAGCCGCCCGCCGCTCAGCCCTCGAGGAGCGCGGCTGGTGCCTCGAGCAGCGCCTTGCGCCTGGTTGTCACGGCGAGCGGGAGACCGGTCGTGATCCCGACGAGCGCGGTGGTGCCAGCGGTGTCCACGTAGGCCTGGACCCCCCAGAACCCCTCGTGCCCCCAGAACTGCCGACCAGCAGCGGTGACGGTGAAGATGCCGAGTCCATGGAGGTCGCCAGTCTCCCAACGTGTCGGCACCGGAGCCGAGAGCATGGCCTCGAGGGTGGCGGGGCGCTCGAACACCTGGCCCCGCACCAAGGCGAGGTAGAAGCGAGCGAGATCGGCGGAGGTCGACACGAGCCCGCCCCCTCCGAAGGTGTCGAAGCTGGGGTTGAAGTCGGTGGTGTCGATCATCTCGAGGTACTGGTGGGCCCTCTGCGGAGCACCGGCGACCTCCGGCTCGCGACCCTCGAGCCAGGTGGCGTTGAGCCCGAGGGCATCGAGCCTGAGCTCACGCCGGTAGAGCTCGGCCAAGCTGGTGCCGGTGAGGTGCTCGGCGGCGAGGGCCAGCAGGGTGTAGCCCGTGTCGGAGTAGGAGAACGCCGAACCGGGGTCCGCCTCCAAGGCGTGGCCCCCCATGCCGTGCTCGAGCAACTCGAGGGGCTGCCAACGGTGGGCGGGGTTCCGGGCGATGGCAGACCGGTAGCCGTCGTCCACCCCGAAGTCTCGAATGCCAGCGGTGTGGGAGAGCAGGCGATCGACGGTGACCTCGGCCGTGGCCGATCCACAGAACGCCTCGAGCATGGCTCGGGCCTCACCGTCGAGCAGTGGCGCGATGGGAGCATCGAGCCCGAACAGGCCAGCCTCGACCAGTCGCAGGATGGTCGCAGCCGTGAAGGTCTTGGCCACACTGGCGGTTCGAAAGCAGGCGCCGGGATCGAGGGGGGCACCCGTCTCGACGTCGGCGACCCCGCTCGCCACCTCAACGACCTCGCCGTGGTGCTCGACGTGCAGCAGCG
>CAINFA010000051.1 GCA_903847955.1 uncultured Actinomycetes bacterium | reverse complement strand
TGGCCAAGGCCTACGTGTGCCGCGCTGCCGAGTGGGTCACGCGCGAGGCCCTGCAGATCCACGGTGGCATGGGCTACGCCGAGGAGTACGCGGTGAGCCGCTACTTCGTGGACGCCCGCGTGCTATCGATCTTCGAGGGTGCGGACGAGACCCTCTGCATCAAGGTCATCGCCCGGCGGCTGCTCGAGCAGGTGGCCTGACGCTCTTCGGCAGACTCGCTCAGCCTGCCGACGTGCCCACGTGGGCGCTGAGGAAGTCGAGCGATCGCTCCCAGAGCGCCTGGGCAGCAGTGGGGTCGTAGACCTCTGGACGGTCATCGTTGAAGAAGGCGTGCTGCGCGCCGTCGTAGATGGCGAGCTCGACCACCTTGCCGAGGTCTTCGAGTCGACTCGCCAGTGCCCTGGCGGCATCAGGGGTGAAGAAGTCATCTTCCCCTGCGCACTGCAGCAGCGTTGCCGCCGCCAGGTTGGTGTAGTCCGGGTGGGCTTCCGGCCAAGGGAGAACGCCGTAGCACGACACCACCGCAGCGACGGCATCGGGTCGGTTCGCCCCCACCACGAGGGCGAGACCCCCGCCCATGCAGAAGCCGATGACCCCAACTCCGTGACCCGCTGACCGAGCCACGAGGACGTCGACCGCTCCATCGAGGTCCGCAGCGGCCCGGCTCAACTGCATGCCCATCATCGCCTTCGCCGCCTCGTCAGGCTCGTCGAGGGGAACCTCACGTCCGTCGTACAGGTCAGGCGCAAGTGCTACCCAGCCGGCTTCGGCGAAGCGGTCGCAGACCTCCTTGATGTGGTCCACCAGCCCCCACCACTCTTGGATCACGAGGACCCCAGGTCCGGTTCCTGTTGCCGGAGTCGCTAGGTAACCCCGAGCGGCGTTGCCGTCGGCGGTGGTGAAGTTGATCAGATCGCCCATGGAGATGAACGTACTCTGACAACTCGACGCGGTCGATTGAGAAGACCTTGAGAACCAGAAAACGCCTGTGACCTCGATGTTCATACCGTGGTAGGAAAGTTTTCCGATCGAGGTCGCGAGCATCGTTGTCTAAGTGGTCACCATTGTGCAAGGCTTGACGAATCGTGAACGACGACGTGCAACCCATGACTCCTGCAGTGCGGGGGCCCCGACGATTCACCACCGCCCTCCGGCTGGCGGCCTTGGCCCCCCTCGCGGGGGCGATCCTGTTCGGCGCCAATGCCACCAGCGGTTCTGCCGCCAGTGCGTCGATTTCAGGCCTACAGGCCAAGGCGGCCCAACTGGCCTCTGAGATCGCGGCCGCCGAGAACCAGGCCAACGCCGACGGCGAGCAGATCAACGCAGCGAAGTACCACCTCGGGCAGGTCGAGGCGAAGATCCAGAGCACCAACGCCGCCATCGCCAGCGATCGTCAGCAGGTCAGCGCCAACCAACAGGTGCTGCAAACCGACGCCGTCAACGCGTACGTCGACGATGGTTCGAGCACCTCGAGCGACTCGCTGTTCTCCACCGATGCCAAGACCGTGGCCACCACGGAGTTGTACACCTCGGTGGCGGCAGGGAACCTGTCAGCCGCCGTGGACAACCTGAACACATCGGTGAACCAGCTCAACGTTGAGTCCGCCGCCCTCGCCACCCAGAAATCCTCAGCCGAAGCTGACGTCAGCGCAGCCGACCGAGCCCAGGCACAAGCCAATGCCGACGCATCGAACCTCCAGCGTCTCTACAACCAGACCAAGGGGCAGTTGGCGGCCGCCTTCCGGCAGGCCCAAGCGGAGCAAGCGGCAGCCCAAGCTGCTGCGACCAGAGCAGCCTTGGCAGCAGCAGCGGCGGCGCAAGCCCAAGCAGCGGCTGGGGCCAGTACGGGTACCTCCAGCGGCGGTGGCAGCACCCCATCGCAGCCCATCACTCCACCACCTTCCTCCGGCGTCGGCGGTGCTGCGGTTGCGGCAGCAGAGTCGTTCCTCGGCGTGCCCTACGTCTGGGGTGGAGCCTCTCGCTCAGGCGTGGACTGTTCGGGCCTCGTGATGCTGGCCTACCAAGAGGTTGGGGTCAGTCTCCCCCACTACTCCGGGGCCCAGTATGCGGACTCCACGCCCGTACCCGTCAGCGACCTCGAACCCGGTGACCTGCTGTTCTACGGGTACCAAGGCGACGAGCACGTGGCAATGTACATCGGCGGCGGCATGATGATCGAAGCTCCCCACACCGGAGCGGTCGTCCACATCACCCCGGCTCGCCTTGGGTACGGCTTCTGGGGTGCTGGACGCCCCTACTAGGCAACGTGATGGCTCGAGCACCTAGGCTCGCAGCCCATGTCGTGGTGTGAGCGATGAAGCCCATCCCGGTGGTGTTCCACCTCGGACCACTGCAGATCCACACCTACGGCGTCGGCTTGGCGATCACGTTCTACTTGGCCTACCGCTACTTCGTCCACCGGCTCGAGAAGCGAGCGCTGCCGAGCGAGTGGGTCTCCACCATGTTCGTCTGGGTCATCGGCAGCGCGATCGTGGGCGCCCGCTTCCTGCACGTCGTCACCAACTGGTCGCTGTACGCCCAAGCCCCCCTCGATCTGTTCGCCATCTGGCACGGGGGACTCTCCAGCTTCGGCGGACTGCTCTTCGCCGTCCCCGTGGCCCTCGCCGTCGCACACCGCCGATGCCCTGAGCTTGGCGTCACCCGAGGCCTCGACATCGTCGCTCCGGTGCTCATGGCCGCCTGGGCCATGGGACGTCTGCTCGGACCCCAGCTCATGGTTGGTGGTGGTGGGCACCCGACCAGCGCGTGGTACGGCATGGCCTACGCCGGCGAGGTCGGCCGCCGCGTGCCGGTACCGGTCATTCAGGCAGCCGAAGATGCGGCCGTCTTCCTCCTCCTGTTGCTCATTGAACGCCGACTCGAGCATTGGCCCGACGGACGACCGCGCGTGGGGTACCCACCGGGCATCGTGACCGCCACCACCATGATCCTGTGGGGGGTCGAGCGGACCTTGGACGAGCACTTCCTCCTCGGCGACGGCGCGTCGCTCGGTTCGGTCCTCGTCCAAGGTGCCGGGATCCTGCTCGTCGTCGGCGGTGTCGTCCTCATGGTGACCACCACCCGCCGTTGGCGGAGCTGGCTCGATACCCACGCCCCCACACCACCGGCGGCGATGCCTTCCACGAGCGCGGGCTGAGCGCTAGAGGACCTGACCCAAGAACTCCGCGAAGCGGTCGGTTGCCGGGTGGTCGAAGATGGTCTTGGGATCGCCGTGCTCAACGATGACCCCGTGGTCCATGAAGTACGCCGTGTCGGCCACCTCGCGAGCGAAGCCGATCTCATGGGTCACGACCACCATGGTCATCCCATCGTTGGCCAAGGCCCGCATGACCTCGAGCACATCGCCGACCAGCTCGGGATCGAGCGCAGAGGTCGG
>CAINFA010000050.1 GCA_903847955.1 uncultured Actinomycetes bacterium | reverse complement strand
GCCTGCATAAGGCGCCACGGTGGCGCCGCGATGAGCAGGCTCCCGTAGCTCAGGGGATAGAGCGTCGGTTTCCTAAACCGTGCGTCGCAGGTTCGAATCCTGCCGGGGGCACCACACCTTGACGGCCTCGAGCCGAGGTCAGGTGGAGGAACCTCAGATGGTTGGGGTGAGTCCACCGTCGACGATGAGCTCGGTGCCGGTAACGCCCGAGGCCCGAGGTGAGGCCAGGAAGCAGATGCAGTTGGCCAGCTCGGCGGGCTCCAAGAACCGCTGCAGCAGCGTCGAGGCGGCAGTGGCCGCCGCGATCTCCTCAGCGGTTCCTCCACCGGTAGCAGCGAGCTTCTCCGCCACACCTTCGGGTCCGAGCCACATGGGGGTGGCGGTGAGCCCGGGTGAGACGGTGATGGCTCGAACCTTGGTGGCGTACTGGGTGGCGATGGACTTGGTGAGGTTGACCAAGGCTGCCTTCGAGGCGCTGTAGCTGGGCGCCTCCGCCGCAGGCATCTTGGCGTTGACCGTCGCCACGTTGATGATCACCCCGCCGCTCGCCTCGAGGTGGGGGAGGGCGGCCCGGAGTAAGCGGAACACCGCATTGAGGTTGACGTCGAAGACCTGGGCCCACTGCTCGTCGGTCTCGGTGGCAACGCCGCCACTTAAGGTGCCCAAGGCAGCGTTGTTCACCACCACGTCGAGCCCCCCGAGGTGTTCAAGGGCTTAGGCCACCACCTGCCCCGGGGCATCGGGCGTGCCGAGGTCGGCGAGTACGTGATGGACACCTGGGAGGGGCTTCTCGGGGGCTCTCCGGGACACACCGACAACCCGTGCCCCCTCGGAATGGAACAGCTCGGCGGTGGCGTAGCCAATACCCGAGCTCGCACCGGTAATCAGGACGCGGGTACCTGTGAGGTTGAGATCCATGGCCGCAGGTTACCGAGTGGTCCTCAGCGGCTCTTCAGCAGACGCGCGAAGTTCACCTCCACGCATTGAGTTGTGGGCCCAGTGCCGTTAGGTTGGCCCAGTTGGATGAGAGTGGTCAGGTTCTGGCTGCTCGGAGAGGGACTGGGATACGTCGGTGGCAAAGGGTTCGTGGAGACTGCAGCACAGGTGGACAGGGCAACTGGCCCCCATCGGTGCGTTGGCCGTGCAGGTGCTGGTGTGGGGAGGATCGCCCCGATGAGCGAGCACCACGTGAACCCGAGCGCTGGCGATGACCACCTCGAGGTGGATCCCTACCTGGCGAGCCAGGCCCGGCGAGAGACCAATGCCAGGAGCTACCCCCGGCGCATTCCCATTGCCATCGCCAAGGCCCGCGGCGTCGAGGTCACCGACACCCAGGGCAAGACCTACCTCGACTGCTTGGCCGGAGCCGGCGCGCTGCCGCTCGGTCACAACCACCCCGTCGCGGTCGAGGCCATCCGGCGTGCGCTGGACGAAGAGGTCCCCTTCACGACCTTGGACCTGACGACCCCGACCAAGGAACGGTTCGTCGATGAGCTGTTCGCCTCGCTACCCGCCTCGTTCCAATCGGGTCGAATCCAGTTCTGCGGCCCGAGTGGTGCCGATGCTGTGGAGGCGTCGATCAAGTTGGCCAAGACGGCAACCGGGCGAACCGGGGTCGTGGCCTTCTCGGGTGCCTACCACGGGATGACCCAAGGGACCTTGGCGCTCACCAGCGCCCGGGGATCCAAGGCGCAGCTCGGCGCGTTGCAGCCCGACGTGCACCACCTGCCCTTCCCCATGGCCTACCGCTGCCCCTTCGGCCTCGGCGGCGATGCCAGCGGCGTCGCGGCCTCGAACCTGTTCGCCTCGATGCTGTCCGACGACCACGCTGGGTTCACCTTGCCCGCTGCGGTGATCATGGAGCCCGTGCAAGGCGAAGGTGGCGTGCACCCGGCTCCTCAGGGCTTCGCCCGCCGAGTGGCGATGAGCACGGCCGCCCATGGCGTACCGCTCATCTTCGACGAGGTCCAGACCGGCCTCGGCCGCACGGGCAGCCTGTGGGCCTTCGAGCAGCTCGGGGTTGAGCCGGACATCTTGGTGCTCTCCAAGGCCATCGGCGGAGGCCTGCCGGTGGCGGTGGTGGTCTACAAAGACGAGCCAGAAGGTTGGGGTCCAGGGAGCCACGCCGGGACCTTCCGCGGCAACCAGCTCGGCCTCGCCGTTGGTGCCGCCACCATCGCCTTCGTCCGAGACAACGACCTGGCGGGTCACGCCCGGGTCATGGGTGAGCGGCTCATGGATGGCGCCACCTTGGCCACCAAGGGCATCGACCAGATCGGCGAGGTTCGAGGCCGGGGCCTCATGGTTGGCATCGAGATCGTCGACCCTGACCACGTCGACGTGAACGGCGTGCCGAGCCCTGACGGCACCCGAGCCCGTCGGATCCAAGCCGAGATGCTCCAGCGTGGTGTGATCTGCGAGGTGGGCGGCCGTGGGGGTGCGGTGGTGCGGTTCCTCCCGCCGCTCATCATCGACGCCGAGGGCATCGACCGCGTCCTCACCGTCTTCGACGACGCCGTTCGGGCGTCGTGAGCGGAGCAGAGCGCTCCACCAGCTTCACGAGCGACCGGGATGGCTGGGATGCGCTCGCCCGAGCGGTTGGCCAACTGGCCTCCGCCATGGCCGATACCCAAGGTGATGGTGCCTTCAGTGGGGTAGCGACCGAGGTCTTGGCCGCCCAAATTGCCCAGCTCGATCCGTGTCCGAAGGAGCCGGTGCCCTTCGAGGAAGTGGTGGGTGAGGTGGCCTTAGTGCTCGGCACCCATGGCGTGAACACCACCTCAGGCACCACCTTGGCCCACCTGCACTCGCCGACCATGACCTTGAGCGCCGCCACCGATGCCGTCATCAGCGCAGCCAACCAGTCCATGGACTCCTACGACCAGTCGCCGGCAGCGACCTTGGTGGAGGACCACCTGCTCGCTTGGCTCGGCGGCGAGCTCGGGATGGAACCCGGCTGTGCGGGGGTCATGACCGCTGGAGGAACTGGGTCGAACGTGTTGGCGCTCACCTTGGCCCGAGAAGCCGCTGCCCGTCGGGTCGGTCACTCGACCGTCTACGACGGGCTGCCCCCAGAGGCCTCTTCGTGGCGAATCGTGACGGGGGAGAAGTCGCACTTCTCCATCCAGCGAGCAGCAGCATTGCTCGGCCTCGGGCACAAAGCCGTGGTGCCGGTGGCGTCGGTGTCGTCGGGCGCGATCGACCTCGAGGCCTTGGACGTGGCCCTCGAGGCCGAGGCGCAGCGAGGGCACCAGGTCATCGCCATCGTCGGCACCGCGGGGACGACCGACCTCGGGTCCATCGATCCCTTGGGCGCCTTGGCCGATCGGGCCGAGGCGCTCGGCGCCTGGTTCCACGTCGACGGGGCGGTGGCGTCCGCCTTCATTCTCTCCGACCGTCTCGCCCCGCGGCTTGCGGGCATTGGGCGGGCCGACTCGGTGACGGTGGACTTCCACAAGCTGTTCTGGCAGCCCATCGCCGCTAGCGCACTGGTGGTGGCGGGCGGGGAGCGGAGCTTCGACCTGCTGCGGGTCCCAAGCGCCTACCTCGACCGCGAGGAGGACCGGGCCGAAGGGGTGTTGAACCTGGTTGGTCGTTCACTCGACACTACGCGCCGGGCCGATGCCCTCAAGGTGCTGGTGGGACTGCGCACCACTGGCCGCGCTCGGTTCGGTGCCATGGTGGAGCGGTTGGTGGACCTGGCCGAGGCCACCGCTGGATTGGTCGAGTCCACCGAGGGACTCGAGCTCGTCGTAGAGCCGTCTTCGGTCACCGTGCTGTTCCGCTACCGCGGTGAGGTGGTGGATCCCGAGCACCTCGATGCGATCAACACCGCCATCCAGCGGAGCCTGTTCACCTCCGGCCAAGCGGTGGTCGGGCGCACGGTGCACGACGGCCGCCAAGTACTCAAGTTCACCTTCGTGAACCCCGAACTCGACCTCGGCGCGGTGGAGGCGACCCTGGAGCTCATCGCCTCCACTGGCCAGAAGCTCGCGCACTGAGGTTGCGGTGGAGATCACCGAGCTCGCCGCCTTGGTTCCCCACCTCCCCGAGGTGATCTGCTCGACCTCGTACGGCACTGGTGCGCTCAAGGTGCGAGGAACGATGTTCTGCCGGCTGTGGGGTGACCGCGAGCACGCTCGCGAGGGGGTCGAGGACTCGGCCGTCCTCGTCGTCTACTGCGAGCCGGCGGAGAAGCCGCAGCTGCTGGCCCGCCACTCAGGGGTGGTGTTCGAGACGCCGCACTACGAGGGCTACCCCAACGTGCTCCTGAAGCTGGCCGACATCGACCGTGAACTCCTCGTCGGCTTCCTCGAGGACAGCTACCTGCAGAAGGCTCCCGCCACCTTGCGCCGCCAGCTGGGGGACCGCTCTCGCTGAGGTTGGGTTCACCGAGGGGTCACCAGAAGTTCTCTTGTTGACCCCTCATTGGGTCAGTACGGTCAGCACGAACCGCCGTCACCGTGGAGGAACCCATGTCGATCACCCGCCGGAGCACGCTCCGTCTCACCACCATCGTTGCCGGGGCTGGTGCCCTCGCCGGATCGCTCGTGCTGGGCTCGGGCTTTGCCGCCTCGGCCTCCACCCACGAGCGCGGTGCCGTGGTCCGTGCGGCGCTGCCCGTCGGCGACGTCAACCACATCTTGGTGATCGACCTCGAGAACGAGGGCTACGACAACACCTTCGGCAAGGGATCGCCGGCTGTCTACCTCAACGGCACCCTGCGCAAGCAAGGTGAGTTGATCGAGAAGTACTACGCCACGGGTCACGCCAGCCTCGACAACTACATCGCCCAGGTTTCGGGTCAAGCGCCGACCTCGAACACCAAGTTGGACTGCGTCGGGACGGTCTCAGGTGCCCTGTTCGGCTACGTCAACGTTGCCCCAGGCACTCCTGACCCCAACCAGACCAAGAACCCGGGCCAGGTCGATGGCAATGGCTGCGTGTACCCCTCGGGCGTGCAGACCATCGCCAGCCAGCTCGACGCCGTGTCCCCGCCCAACCCGGTGACCCACGTGGCGGCCTGGCGCGAGTACGCCGAGGACATGGGCAACACCCCCAGCCGTGATGGCGGGCAGGTGGACCCCACCGGTGGCGCCGACTGCGCCCACCCCACCCTTGGCAGTGCCGACAACGCCGAGGAGGCTTCAGCTGGCGACCAGTACGCCACTCGGCACAACCCCTTCATGTACTTCCACTCCGTCATCGACAACCAGGCCGAGTGTGACGCCAACGTGGTGCCACTGGGCACCTTGACCAACGGCACCCCCTCGCCAACTGGGCACCTGGTGGAGGACCTCTCGAGCATCGCCACCACCCCCCGCTTCGGCTTCGTCACCCCCAACCTGTGCGACGACGGTCACGACGCCACCTGCGCGGGACTGAACGCTGCAGGCACCCACCAAGGTGGCCTCGTGGGAGCCGACGACTTCTTGAAGGCATGGATGCCGGCCATCTTGAACTCGGCCGCCTACAAGACCGGCACCCTGCTCGTGGTGCTGACCTTCGATGAGTCAGACCTTGGGGGCAAGGGTTCCACCGCTGCCTGCTGCTCGGAGCCCTCTGGTCCCAACGTCAAGGCCCCCGGTGACCTCTCGGGCAAGCTGACCGACGCTAAGGCGCCCGGTGGCGGCCAGGTTGGTGCGTTGCTGTTCAACCCCAAGTACGTCGTGGCGGGCTCGACCGACACCACGGGGCAGTACAACCACTACTCGGCCCTGCGCAGCTACGAGGACCTGCTTGGACTCACCACCGGCGGCAATGACAAGCTCGGGCACTTGGGCTTCGCGGCGATGCCCGGCCTCAAGCCCTTCGGGACCGACGTCTTCCCGGCCTCACGCCACTAGCGACAGGGTCAGCCCCGGCTGGGGTCGCTGAGGTAGGCGCGGAGTTGGTCTCTGCGCTTGGTGATGGACCGTTGACCCATGCGGTGCCCGCCGATGTAGGCGCCAGCGGCCAGCACCATGGTCATGAGTACCCCAGGCAGGATGTTGGCCTCGAGGTGGCCGATGCTGAGGGCCTTGACGTCGTGTCCCCAGAGCAGCACGGCGGGGAGGTTGATGAGCCCGATCACCACCGGGACCACGGTGTAGGGCAAGGTCACCACCACCATCCAGCGGAGGTTGCGTCGGGTCCACACCGAGTGGCGACCGAAGCGGTCTCGCAAGGTGATGGGGTGGTAGGGGAGCCAGATCCCCACCCACGACGCCACACCCAGGCTCGACAAGGGCACGATCACGATCTCAAAGGAGGTCACCACCACCGTGCTCCAGTCGTGGTGCACCGCACCATTGCCGAGGTTGATGAGCACGCAGATTGGCGCCGCCCAGATCCACAGGGCCAGGTTCTTGGCGTAGAGCATCTGGCTGAGGAGGTGCGGCTGGTCGAGCACGGCCAAGGTCCGTTCGGCATCGTTGGCCAAGACGTTGGTGGCGGGTACGTCGGCGAACATCCAAGAAGCGAGGACCACCGCGAAGGCGAAGGAGCCGTGCAGGGAGAACACCAGGTTCAGCAACTGGACCGGCAGGAAGCACCACGACAGGGTCATCAGCACCCCATTGGCGGCGATGCAGATGAGCACCTCGTAGGGGGAGCGGAGGTTTCGCCGCAGCTCGTAGCGCAGGGCAGCAGGCAGCCGGCTGGGCAGGATCGCAGGCGCCTCCACGGAGCCAACCTAGCCCCCGGGGCAGAACCTCCTCTGAGCACGTCCGCTAGGTTGCGGAGGTGCGCGACGGTGAAGGTGGGGGGGTGCTCATGACCTTGCCTCCTCCCCAGTTGCCGCCGCCGCCCGCCCCAACCCGGTCGACGCGTTGGTCCACGCCGATCTGGATCGCCGTGGTCGTGGTGGTGCTCGGCCTCCTCTTCGCCCGGCCGCTCAAGGCGTGGATCGATGGGCTCAACCCGCCCAAGGTGCTGCTCACCGAGCAGCTCCCCACCAAGGTGGTCGTGGTGGGACAGCGGGCGGAGGTGTCGAATCCCCTCGACCCCGGTCTTGAGCAGGCCACCGTGCTCCACGTGGTCTCGACCGCAACCTCATCGAGCCTCCAGCGGGTGGTCGCCACCATTTCGGTGTGCACCAACGGCACCTGGAGTCCTGATGGGGTGACCGGATTCGTGCTCGGGCTCTCAGGTGGCACGGTGGTGTTCCCCGACCCCTCCTCACCTGCACCAGCGCTGGCGCAGGGACTGGGAGCCAAGCGCTGTGGCACCGGGACCGTGGCGTTCACCGTTCCTCACTCCGCCAAGGTGACGGGCGTGGAGTACGTCGAGCTTCCCTACCGCAAAGTGCGGTGGTCCTCCTCGAGCAAGGCTCAGTAGAAGACCTCGCAGAGGTCGAGCAACTCGTCAGGGACGGGTCTCGGTGGGCCGCACAGCGCACCAAGGGGCACCACCGCAGCGGCGCCCGAGCGCACCACCGCAGCCAAGCCGAACCGTCGCTCACAGGCGAGCCGTGCGGCGCTCGAGCCCAAGGTGGAGGCCCAGATTCGATCGTGGGCGTTGGCCACGCCGCCGCGCAGGAGGTGGCCGAGCACAGTGGCCCGTGCGTCGAAGCCGGTGGCGTCCTCGATGACGGTCGCGAGGTGGGCGCCAATCGAGCGAGCGGCGAGGCGGGGACGTCCGAGGGGATCCACCTCGGTGCTGGTCGGGACCTCAAGCCCGAGCACGGCAGGATCAACACCCTCGGCCACGACCACGATGGAGAACCCCGACCCTTGGGCCTTGCGGCGACCGAGGTGCTCGACGATGGCGTCGAAGCTGGTCGGCCGCTCGGGAACCACGACGAGGTCGGCGCCTCCGGCCAGACCAGCAGAGGCCGCCACCCAGCCGGTGGACCGGCCCATGACCTCGACCACCATGATCCGGTGGTGGGAGGCCGCGGTGGTGTGGAGACGGTCGAGCGCCTCGGTGGCGGTGGCTACCGCCGTGCTGAAGCCAATGCAGAACTCCGTACCGGTGATGTCGTTGTCGACGGTCTTGGGTACCCCCACGACCGGTGCACCACGCTCCGCCAGCCAGTTGGCCACCGACAAGGTCCCGTCGCCGCCGATCGCCACCAAGGCGTCGAGATCGGCGGTCAGGTGCTCGTGGACCAGCGCTCGACCTCCAGGAGGATCGTCGAGGTTGCAACGGGAGGATCCCAAGAGGGTGCCCCCCACCGGGCCGATGCCGGCGATCCGGGCTCTGGTGAGCTCGAGGTAGTCCCGCTCCAAGAGGCCGGCCCAACCATTTCGCACGCCGAGCACTTGGTGGCCATCGGCCATCGCTTGTCGGGCGACAGCCCGGATGGCGGCGTTGAGGCCAGGGGCATCACCACCTGCGGTGACCACGCCAATGCGCACGCCTGCCTCCTCGAGCTCGTGGCCCGAGCATAGGTGGGGAGAGACCCGCACCGTGGAGGTCCGGTGCGGGTCTCGATCATGGTCCGCCGGTCTCGGCCCAAATGGCGAGGCCGGCGTCCTTCGGCTGGTACTGCCAAATCCGGGCGGCGTAGGCAGCGTTGAGGTCGGACAAGCTGGCAGCCGCATCGGCACGGTCCCCAATTTGGGACTCGGCGACCGAGACCCAGTAGAGCGGGGCGGGGTAGGCACCGTTGACGGTGCCGAGGTGCCACAGCGAGCTCGCTCCGACGGTGCTCGGCCCGAAGTGGAGGTTGAAGGTGCTCATGACCTGATTCACCGTGGCGCCAGGTGCGAGCCCCCAGATCACGGCCCAGAGGTTCTCCTGTGGGTCGGCGTAGACGCTCGAGGTCCAGTTGGTGCTGGCGGTG
This sequence comes from uncultured Actinomycetes bacterium, assembly GCA_903847955.1. Lineage (GTDB taxonomy): Bacteria > Actinomycetota > Acidimicrobiia > Acidimicrobiales > RAAP-2 > CAINFA01. The sequence continues at coordinate 5,723 of CAINFA010000050.1, read as the reverse complement.
AAGCCATGCTGATCCTTGGCCCAATCGAAGGCCGGGCCGCCCGGGGTGGCCCGGTCCCACTGGCCGGTGTTGAACGCGGTGGCGATGCCGTTGGCCATCGAGGTGGCTTGTGCTGCAACCGCTGGGGCATTGTGCCCGAGCGAGTTGGGCTCGGTGGCCGCCGCGTCGCCTTCGAGTGCCGCTGCGGCGCGAAGTCCGGCGTACGCCTCGGCATTGTCCTCAAGGTACTTGTGGGGGTAGTTCCAGCTGGCTGGCCACCAAGGGCTCGCCCACGTCTCGCCGTCGGCGTCCAAGGTCGAGTGGATGGCCAGGACCGCCTCATCCACCACGTCCGTTGCCGGAGCGAGTGCGCCGGCGTCGAGGCTGTCCAAGGCGGCGACGTTGTGGGTGGCTTGGTAGGTGGCGTTGAGGGCGACGAGGAACATCGCTGCGGTGGCGTCGGTGGAGTCCACGTAGGGGTGGGTGGCTGAGGAGTTCGGGTAGCGCTCAACGATGGGAGCGAGGTCCGAGCCGGCGACCCCGGTGCAGCTGCGGGGATCGCCCGGTCCATAGGGAAAGAAGATCTGACCACGGGCGAGGTTGGCGCACTGGTCCGTGGCGTAGAAGCAGCTGATGGTATGCCCGGGGCCCTCCTGGCTGAGCCCGTCCAGGTGTGCACAGGAGGCCTGCTGACTTGGCGTCGTTGGAGCATTGGCGCGCATGGCCGTCTTGTCCCACGCCAGCCAGGCCCAGGCGCCAGCGGCGTAGCTGGGATCAGAGGTCAAGCCGTACGCATCGGCCAGTCCGAGGGCGGCGTAGGCCGCGTCGTAGGGCTGGACCAACAGGCCGCGGGTGGTGACCGGCGGAGCCATGCCGATCCATCCTTCGGGGCTCTGGTTCTGCAAGATCCAGTTGGCATCGCCGATCACCTGACAGGCGGTGTTGCAGGTGGTGGTACGCGCCGTTCGAGCCACCACTTGGTTGGTCGCCCCGGCTTGGGAGGAGGAGGACAAGGTGCAGGTCAGGCCGAGCGCAATGGTGCCGAGCAGGGCGATGACCTGCGCACGTCGCCAGCTGAGCATGCGCTCCAGCACTCGCTCGATCACCTGCACTCCTCTACCGCTATGGGATATCGGAAACCAATCGCAGTCTTCGGCGGTTGGTCCTGCGGCGCAAGGCTCCAGTTCCTGATGCCGAGGTAGGACTTGGACTGCCGCTGTCGGCAGGAGGCGTCGTCAGGTTGTAGGTGAGGTCGGGTGCAACCCGCCTCCGCAGGTTGGGTCTATGACCCTTCCACCTTCCCCTCGTTCCACCCGTCGCGTCCCGCTCGGCCAGGTGGTGGTGACCACCGCGCTGTGGGGTGTGCTGTCTGCCGCCTGCGGCCACGAGGAGGCACTGTGCCTCTTGGCTGACGTCCTCGATCGACATCGGCACGCTGACTGGGGGGTGGTGAGCGACAGCGATGCCGTCTGCAACGACGAGGCGCTGACCACCGGCGGTCGCCTCTTGTCGGCCTACAACCTCGACGGGACCATGGTCTGGTGCATCACCGAGGCCGACCGTCAGACAACCACGCTGCTGCGTCCCGAGGACTACTGACCACACGGCACTCCCTAGGTGGCGGTCGCGTAGCCTTGGCCGGGTCGAAGGGGGAACGATGGCACCACAGGACCACGGCGAGGACATCGAGGCGCTGCTGCACGAGCTGCGGCGCTTTGCACCGCCCACGGACTTCTCGGCCCACGCCAATGTGGACGCCTCCATCTACCTCGAGGCGGATCGGGATCCAGAGGCATTCTGGGCCACGCAGGCTCGGCAGCTTTCCTGGGAGACGCCGTTCACCACCACCTTGAGTTGGGAGCCTCCCCAGGCGACGTGGTTCGGTGACGGTCGGCTCAACGCCTCGGTGAACTGCCTCGACCGCCACCTTGAGGCGGGGCTCGGGAGCCGGGTGGCGTACCACTGGGTCGGAGAGCCTGAAGGCGATCGGCAGTCCATCACCTACGCCCAGCTGCACGCCATGGTCTGCCAAGCGGCCAACGCCTTGACCGCCTTGGGCGTGGTGGCTGGCGATCGGGTGGCGATCTACATGCCAATGGTTCCCGAAGCCGTGGTGGCCATGCTGGCGTGCGCGCGCATCGGCGCTCCGCACTCGGTGGTCTTCGGTGGCTTCAGTGCCGACGCCTTGGCCGACCGGATCCTCGACGCCGGTGCCGAGGTGGTCATCACCGCCGACGGTGGGTACCGACGGGGCGTCGCCAGTGGTCTCAAGGTCCAAGTGGACGAGGCACTCGAGCGCTGCCCCGGGGTCCGGTCCGTGCTCGTGGTTCGTCGTACCGGCCAAGCCATCACCATGGCTGAGGGACGGGACCATTTCTGGCACGAGCTCGTCGAGACCCAACCCGCCACCCACGTACCCCAAGCCTTTGGCGCCGAGCACCCGTTGTACGTGATGTACACCTCAGGTACAACTGCCAAGCCCAAGGGCATCTTGCACACCACCGCTGGCTACCTCACCCACGTCGCCACCACCCACCGCCTGGTCTTCGACCTCAAGGCTGAGACCGACGTGGTCTGGACGGCGGCGGACATCGGTTGGGTGACCGGGCACAGCTACATCGTCTACGGACCCTTGTGCAACGGCGCCACCTCGGTGCTCTACGAGGGCGTTCCAGATGCTGGCGGAAAGGACCGTTGGTGGCGCATCGTCGAGGAGTACGGCGTGACCATCCTCTACACCGCACCGACCACCATTCGCACCTTGATGAAGTGGGGTGAGGAATACCCCATGGCGCACGACCGCTCGAGCCTGCGATTGCTCGGTTCGGTCGGCGAGCCCATCAACCCTGAAGCCTGGATGTGGTACCGCCGGGTCGTGGGCGAGAACCGGTGCCCGATCGTCGACACCTGGTGGCAGACCGAGACCGGGGGCATCATGATCACGCCTCTTCCTGGGGTCACGACCACCAAGCCCGGAGCAGCGATGCGCGCCTTCCCGGGCATCAGCGTCGACGTGGTCGACCACGAGGGGCGCTCGGTGCCGAATGGCGAGGGGGGCTTCCTCGTCGTGACCAAGCCCTGGCCGGGGATGACCAGAGGCATCTGGGGAGATCCCGAGCGATTCGTCGACACCTACTGGCGGGAGTTCGAAGGTCGCTACTTCGCCGGCGATGGCGCCAAGCGCGACGACGAGGGCGACCTGTGGCTGCTCGGTCGCGTCGATGACGTGATGAACGTCTCGGGCCATCGCCTCTCTACCGCAGAGGTGGAGCACGCGCTCGTGGCGCACCCAGCAGTGGCGGAAGCGGCCGTAGTGGGTGCCAGTGACCCCACCACCGGGCAGGCCATTGTGGCCTTCGTGACCATCCGGCTGGACCACGAGAACTCCGACGGTTTGGTCGAAGAGCTTCGGGCCCACGTAGGCCAGGTGATTGGACCCATCGCCAAGCCGCGGTCGATTCTCATCACCCCCGAACTGCCGAAGACTCGGAGCGGCAAGATCATGCGGCGCCTGCTGCGCGATGTGGCCGAACACCGCACCTTGGGCGACACCACCACCTTGGTCGACCCAGCTGTCGTGCAGATGATCGACGACATGATGCGAGCTTCGAGCGACGACGAGTGACCAGCCCGGCGGCGCTCGCCATTGGTCGCGCCAGCACCGATGACCTGCAAGCCATCGCTTCTTGCTCGCCCTTGGTGCGTTCGAACCCACGGCCGCCCCAGATCTGGTGGCCATGGCAGCTGCACTCAAAGCAATTGAGCGTCGAGGCGACGTGGTCCTCGTGGCCCGACTGGATGGCGAGGTGGTGGGAACGGTTGAGGTGGTGAGCTTCTGGCACCTGCAGCACGGTCGTGGCCGATGCTGCGAACTCGAGTCGCTCCACGTGCACCCGGACTACCGGAACCGAGGTATTGGCGAAGCATTGGTTGGAGCTGCGATTGACTTGGCAGAGGAGCTCGGGTGCTACCGGGTCCAGCTCACCTCGAACCACCAGCGCCCCGACGCCCATCGCTTCTACCGAAGGCTTGGCTTCACCGACAGCCACCTGGGCTTCAAGCGCACACTGGACACCGTGCCTGCAACTCGGGGCAGGTGACGAGCAGCGCGTCTGGTCTGAGAAGGTGCTCAGCGACAACCGCAAAGTTCACCTCACGTCCACCTTGGGGTTGCTAGCCGTTCACCTCCATTCTCTAGGTTCCTCTTTGGCAGCGAGTGGGCACCCGGAACCTTCCGTGTGACCGGGTGCTGCCACCCAAACCAACTACCGCCTCGGAGGCAACCAACAATGAAGAAGACCTTCCGGAGTTCGGTCGCTGCAGCTGCCGCTGCCGCTTCCGCCCTCACCTTGATCGCTGGCGCCACCGCCGGTGCCGCTGCCGCTCAGGGCTCTGGCGCCAAGGGCGACATCGACCTCGTCACCCCCTCGGCCACCATCGACTTCGGCGGCTCGTCGTTCAGCGCCCCCTACGTCACCTACCTCACCACCAAGTCGGACAAGGGCTCGTACAACAGCCTGAACGCCAGCGTGACCTTCGGCACCGACGGCGCCCAGGGTTCGGGCACCGGCCGTGCAGACGTCGAGAACGGCACCTTCCAGATCGGCTTCTCCGACCAGCCGCTGAACGTGGCCGCTGGCACCGCCCCCTCGGGCTACACCCAGGCGCAGGTTGACGCGCAGTACGCCCAGGCTCCCATCGCCCTCGGTGGCGCTGTGGTCGGCTACCACATCAACGGTGTGACCGCCACCCTGAACCTCTCGGCTGGCGTCATCGCCGGTATCTACAACGGCTCCATCACCAACTGGAGCGACAAGGCCATCCACGTCCTCAACCCCAAGGTGACCCTGCCGAACCTGCCGATCGTCGTGCTGTACCGTTCGGCTTCGTCGGGCACCACCTTCGCCTTCACCGACTACCTGCACTCGGCCGCTGGCACCTCCCAGCCCGTGAGCGGTGCGGTCATGGAGGGTCCGGGCGCCAAGTGGGCCGCCACCACCGTGCAGCCTGAGTCCAACAACGGTGCCATGGCTTCCGGCATCAACACGATCAACGGTGCAATCGGCTACGTCGAGTACTCCTACGTGCTCAACAAGGCTGACGCCAAGATCCAGGTTGCGGACCTTCAGGACGCCGCTGGTCAGTTCATCGCCCCCAGCTTGACCACCATCGCCGCTGCGGCGACCGCTGCCAAGGGCTCGCTGAGCTCGACGAACTTCTCGATCGTCGACCTGCCCGGCAAGAACGTGTGGCCCTTCGCTACCTACACCTGGGCCATCGTGAAGACTGCGGCTCCTTCGGCGGCACAGGGCGAGGCTGAGGTCAAGTTCCTCGACTACTTCACCCACGGCGGCCAGACCTACGCAAACGCCAATGGCTTCGTCGCTCTGCCGGCCGCCGCTGCTGCGTACGCCCGGACCCAGCTTGGCCTCGTGAAGTACAACGGGACCGTGCTGCTCACCAAGAAGAACTAGGTTCCATAGCCTTATGGAACTCAACCAGTCGGCCGCTACTGCGGTAGCGGACCAACCAACTGGTGACGTGCGGCGAGAGGTGGAGGGGCGGATGCGCCCCTCCACCTCGTCGCGCGGCCCCTACGAGTACTTCCTGATGGTGATCTCGGCGCTCTTCGCCGCGATTTCGATCTACTTCGTTGGCTCGATCCTCGCTGAGGCTTGGTCAACCTTCCAGCAACAAGGCCTGTACTTCTTTACCGGCTCCACCTGGCTCCAAGGTGGCGACGG
>CAINFA010000049.1 GCA_903847955.1 uncultured Actinomycetes bacterium | reverse complement strand
CGAGACGCGACGAACGGGCGCCATAGGCGCCCGTTCGTCCACAGCTGTACGGCTCGGCAGTTCGGCCTAGGAGGCGGCGAGCACCTCGACCACGATGGTGGTCTCCACGTCGGTGAACAGCAGCACCTGCAGGTCGTGGCTGCCCACCTCCTTGATGGGCTCCTCCATCTGGAGGTGCTCACGGCTGATCTTCACGCCCTTCTGGGCTTCGATGGCGGCCACGATGTCGGCTGCGGACACCGAACCGAAGAGCCGGCCGGCACCAGAGGCCCGAGCCGTGATGCCAATCACCGCACCGGCGAGCACCTTGGCTTGCGCCTGGGCTGCCTCACGGTGCTGGGCATCACGGAGGTCCCGTGAGCGCCGCATGGCCGCGGCCTGAACCTCGCTGCCCTCGTTGGCAACGATGGCCAACCCACCAGGGAGCAAGAAGTTGCGGGCGTAGCCACCGGAGACCTCGAGGAGGTCACCCCGACGGCCCACGCCGGGAACGTCGTTGCGCAGCAGAACCTTCACTGGACCTCCTCCACCACGAGCTCCTCGACGACGTCATCGGTGTCGAGCTCGACGACCTCGGTCACCTCGGCAGCGGCGGCTTCGACGCTCTCGAGGGTCCGCTCACCGCGATCAGCGCGCGGTCCACGGTCACCGCGATCACGGCCACGACCGCCGGGACGCTCGGTCACGGTGCGCTGGGTGTAGGGCAGCAGGATCAGCTCTCGAGCGGTCTTGATCGCCTCGGCGATGTCCCGCTGGTGCTGCTGGCAGTTCCCCGAGACACGACGGCTGCGGATCTTGCCGCGGTCGGACATGTACTTCCGGAGCAGGTGGAGGTCCTTGTAGTCGACCCACTGCACTCGGTCACGGCACATCGAGCAGGGCTTCTTCTTGACCCTGCGGCCGTTGTCCTTGGGCGCACGCTTAGCCGGCGTGGCGCGGAAGTTGTTGCGTGCCATTTAGAAAGGCTCCTCATCGAAGTTGCTGGTCTGGTTGTCGTCGTAGCTGGTCGGCTGGGAGGCTGGGGCAGGACGGCTGCCACCGGACTCAAAGCCGCCGCGACGCTCGGTCTTGGTGATCGCAGCGGTGGCGTACTTGAGCGAAGGGGCAACCTCGTCGGCCACGATCTCCACTGCGGTGCGCTTCTCGCCGGACTGGGTCTCGTAGCTGCGCTGGTCGAGCCGGCCGGTGACCACCACACGGCTGCCCTTGGTGACCGACTCGGCCACGTTCTCGGCCATCTGCTGCCAGACCACCACGTCGAAGAAGGAGGTCTGCTCCTCCCACTCCTGGCTCTGGCGGTTCTGCCAGCGGCGGTTGACCGCAATGCCGAACTTGGCCATGGCCTGACCCGAGGTCATGAAGCGCAGCTCAGGGTCGCGGGTCACGTTGCCCACGACGGTGATCATGTTGTCTGCCACGGTGGTCCTAGCTGGCCTGGGCCGAGGCAGCCTTGATGGCACGCTCGGGGAGGCGGATCACCTTGTGGCGCAGCACCACATCGGCGAGGCCCAACTGGCGATCGAGCTCGTCGACGGTGGCCGGGCTCCCAGCGAAGCCGACAAGGACGTAGTAGCCCTCGCGCTTGTGGTTCACCTCGTAGGCGAAGGGACGACGTCCCCAGCGGTCGATGGCGCCAACGGTTCCCCCGTTGGCCCGGATCACTTCGAGGAACCGGTCGAGCTCAGTTTGGATCAACTGGGCGTCGGTGGCGGCTTCGAAGATGACCATGACTTCGTATGGTCGCATGACTCTGGAATTCTCCCTCTGGACCAGGCCCAAGGCCGGGCTCCACACCATGTGGAGCAGGGTGCTGTACCGCCTCGACGGCGGGGGCGACCAGTGTAGACCACCCCAGAGGGGTCACTGGCGCGAGCGCTCAACCCTCGAAGGACGCCTTGAGCTCTCCGGTGGCGTGGTAGGTCTCGGCATCAGAAGGGAACGCTCCGCTCCGGACGTCACCTACGAAGTTCGTGATTGCCTCGGTGATCACGGCGCCAACGTCGGCGTAGCGACGGACGAACTTGGCCGGAGGCCGGTTGCCGAGCCCGAGCAGGTCGTGGAAGACGAGCACCTGCCCGTCGGTGCCCGCCCCAGCCCCGATGCCGATGGTTGGTATCTCAAGGGCATCGGTGACCTGCTGGGCCACGAGGTCGGGGATGCCTTCGAGTACCACGGCGAAACACCCGGCCGCCTCGATGCTCTTGGCGTCAGCGAGGAGCTGGGCGGCAGCATCAAGGGTCTTGGCTTGGACCTTGAAGCCCCCCATGGCGAGCATCGACTGGGGTGTGAGCCCGAGGTGCCCACACACTGGGATCTCGGCCGCCACGATGGCCGAGATCACCGCGGCCCGATTGGCACCCCCCTCGAGCTTCACCGCTCCAGCCCCGGCGCGCACCAAGGTGGCCGCGTTGCGCACGGCCTCTTCGGTGCTCACGTGGTAGCTCATCCAGGGCAGATCGGCGACGATGAGTGCGTGGGGGTGTGCGGTGGCCACCGCGGCGGTGTGGTGCGCCAGCACGGCGGTGTCGACGTGCAAGGTGTCGGCGTGACCGAGCACGGTGTTGGCCACCGAGTCACCCACGAGCAGCATCTCCACCCCTGCGGCGTCGACCAACCGGGCACTCGGCTCGTCGTAGGCGGTGACCATGGTCAAGGGGTGGTGTCCGTGGCGCCGCTTGGCGGCCCGGATCATCGGGACGGTGATCGCTGGGGTGCTCACGTGGCCGCTCGCTTCTTCGGGGTAATGCCACCGGCGGGGTACCGGCGCAGCAGATGGTGCCACGCGCAGCTCGGGCACACCTCGACCTCGAAGCAGGTGACCGGCTCCTCACGGCGCTTGAGCCGGTTGAGCTCGGTCTTGGTGGTCGGACACGTTCCACCAGGGGGCAGCTTGGCGCCGAAGACGTAGGTCACGTGTCGCAGCAGGTCGTCGTCGCAGATCGGGCAGCGCTCGTCGGTCTTGGTCCCCACCCCGCTCCTGGCCGCTCGCAGCAGCTCAGGGTGGGCATCACAGACGTCGAGCCGGGTCTTGCGGCCGAGCTCCACCTCGGCCAACAGCACGCTCCGCTGGAGGCCGTACTCAAGGCTGGCGCCGGCCGGGTCATTGGTCGCACGTGTGAACCGAGGCGGGTTGGCAGCCACGGCAGGAGGCTAGTTGTCGCCGCCTCTGGCCACCACGCAACCTCGGTGCCACCGAGTTGTCGCATCGTCGATATAGCTATCCGTCACGTTCGTTATATCGAAGCGATATACTGGTTTCGTGCTCGACCTCGCAATTCTCGGACTGCTCCAAGAGGGTGACCTCCACGGCTACGAGATCCGTCGTCGGCTGCGCCAGAGCTTGGGCCTGGTCTCCAACGTGTCGTTCGGCACCTTGTACCCCGCACTCGCTCGGCTCGAGGCTGCTGGCGCCGTGCGCTCGGTGGCTCCCCTCGCTCCCACCAGCGAGGCACCCTCTGGTCCGGCCACCGGATCGCTCTCAGGTGAGCTGGCCGCACTGCGGGCCCGCCGCAGCACCTTGGCCCGGCCCAAGCGCTCGAAGAAGGTGTACCGACTGACCGACGAGGGTCGGGTGCTGTTCACCGAGCTGCTGGCCGACACCGGGGCCGGGGACGACGCCCGGGCCTTCTCACTGCGGCTCTCCCTTGGCCGGCACCTCACCGTTGAGGCCCGGACCCGGCTCCTCGAACGACAGCACGACCGGGTTGCGCTCCGACTCGCCGAGGTGACCGACGCCGCTTCGTCCGCCGAACTCGATTCCTACGCCCGATGCGTCGTCGAGCACCAAGCCGACACCTTGTCCAATGACCTCGCCTGGCTCGAGCGGCTCATCGCCGCCGAGCGGGCGTCGCAGCACCAACCAACCACCACCTCCGGGCGCCACGCCGTGGCCCCGGCGAACTCCTAGGAGGAACCATGGCAACTGTTCGACTGGCAATCGCCGGCGTGGGGAACTGCGCGAACTCGCTCTTGCAGGGCATCACCTACTACCGCGACGCCGACCCGACCCTGCAGGTTCCGGGCTTGATGCACGTCGAGGTGGCGGGCTACCACGTCGCTGACGTGGTGCCGGTGGCAGCCTTCGACGTCGACGCCTCCAAGGTGGGCCAAGACCTCTCCAAGGCCATCTGGGGCGGGCAGAACAACACCATCAAGTTCTCCGACGTCGACCACGTGGGCGTCACCGTCCAGCGGGGACCGACCATGGACGGGCTGAACAAGTACTACCGCGCCGCCATCGAAGAGTCCCCGGCCGAGCCGGTCGACGTGGCCCAGGCGCTGCGAGATGCCAAGGCCGACGTGCTGGTCAGCTACCTGCCCGTTGGCTCAGAGGAGGCCCAGCGCTACTACGCCCAGGCCTGCATCGACGCCGGAGTCGCCTTCGTCAACGCCATCCCGGTGTTCATCGCCTCAGACCCCGTCTGGGCCGAGAAGTTCCGCGCCGCTGGGGTCCCCATCGTCGGCGACGACATCAAGTCCCAGGTGGGGGCCACCATCGTCCACCGGGTGCTCACCCGGTTGTTCGAGGACCGCGGCACCGCCCTCGACCACACCTACCAGCTCAACGTGGGCGGCAACATGGACTTCAAGAACATGCTCGACCGCGACCGGCTCGAGTCCAAGAAGATCTCGAAGACCCAGGCCGTGACCAGCCAGATGGACACCCAGATCGATGCCGACAACGTCCACATCGGCCCATCGGACCACGTGCCGTGGCTCCAGGACCGCAAGTGGGCCTACATCCGCATGGAGGGCCGCAACTTCGGTGATGTCCCGCTCAACGTCGAGCTCAAGCTCGAGGTGTGGGACTCACCGAACTCTGCTGGTGTCATCATCGACGCCGTGCGCCTGGCCAAGGTGGCCCTCGACCGCAAGGTGGCTGGGCCCGTCCTCGGTGCCTCGGCCTGCCTCATGAAGAGCCCTCCGGTGCAGTTCCACGACGACGTGGCCATGGCCATGGTGGCCGACTTCATCGAGGGCGCCGAGAACCCCGTCTGGCCCTAGGCCTCCTCGGCGAACTGCCGATGCAGCAGCATGGCTCGGTGGGCGTTCTCGTACAGCCCGTAGGGGGTGACGGCGGTGCCTGCACCCACCTGGGCCGCGCCGCAGATGACCTTGACGTGTAAGAGGTCGAAGCCGACGAGGTGGTCGATACCCGAGAGGGACTCGACTTGGCTCTGGAGTGCTCGGAGCGCGTCACCCTCACCGTCAGCGTGCTCGAGGATCATCACGAACTCCTCCTCGGCGATCCGGTAGACCGCGTCTGGTCCGAGGAGCTGGGACAGGCGATCACCGATGCGGACCACCATCTTGTTCACCACATCAGGGCCGTAGTTCGCCCCAATGCGGTCCAAGCCGAGCAGCCCCACCGCCAGCACCCCAACGCCAGACCCAGGTAGTTGACGGTGCATGGCGTGCTCGAGGGCCTTGATTGAGGCCAGGGTGCCGGGGAGGGCTGTGGCGGGGTCGAGCTGGCGCATCTCGGCCAACCGGCTCATCAACTGCGCCTTCCAGGTGGTGTCGATGAACGACACCACCACTCCGTGGTCCTCAGGGAGCCGCCGCAGCAGCGCCAGCAGGGTGACCTCGCCCGAGAGCACCTCGAGGGCGAACTCGGTCTGGAAGTACGAGCTTCCGCCAGCCAAGACCTCGCTCAAGCCACGGTGCAGCTCGCCGTAGCGCTCGGGCTGCGCTGCAGCCTGCTGGGCCAACAACGCAGCGAAGCTGGCATCGGGTCCGGCGCCACGCAGCAGCCAGCCGTTCTGCACGGTGGCGGTCTCGAACTGGGCGTTGCACACCACCATGCGACCAGCCAGGTCGAGCACTGCCGAGGCCGTGCCCTCGTAGTGGAAGGCCAGCGCGGCCAGGGCCTCGTCACCGAGCGGGGCCCCCTCCTCCACCAAAGGGTCGAAGCGGAGCCCGAGCGGTCCCGAGGCATCCTCGCAGACCCCAGCGATCCGGCTCCGAGCAAAGAGCACGGCATCGGTGGCACCGAGCACGTGCCCAGAGGACCGATCCACGCCGAAGACCAAGCCGTTGCCGAGGTCGACCACGTAGCTGGAAGGCTCGCTGGCGTACAGCTCGACGAGTTCGGCGGCGGTCTGCTGCTCGGTCGTCATGGCTGTGTGCGCTGACGCCCATCGAGGCGCTCGAGCATCCGCACACGTGCCTGTTGGAAGAGCTCAACGGCCCCTTGCGCTGCCACGGTAGTGCTGGCTTGCCCAGCGACGATGTGCATCTTGGCCTCTTGGTAGACCGTGCGCTCGGCCACATCGAGGGACTCGATGGCCTCCACCTCGGCCTCGGACAACTCCTCCGCACCGCTGACCCACACCCCCATGATCTCGTCGTCGGCGAGGTGGAAGAAGTCCGCCGCAGGGAGTTGACGACGGAGGTGCTGGAGGGTCCAGGCCCGCATCTGGTTCACCGTCAACTGGCCGTGTCGCGCTGCAATCTGCTCGAATCCCACCATCTTGGCGATCACCACCTTGGCGCTGAAGCCAGGGAAGGCCATCGAGATGACCCGATCGAGACCGTCAATCGCCCTGCTCGACCGATCCAGGGCCACCACCGGGTCGACGCCAAGCTTGGCCGCCATCTCTTGGTCACGCTGGATGACCCACGACACGTCGAAGAGCGCAATGGTGGTGGCGTCGATCCCTGGGGCGGGGGCCATGAGCGCCACCAACTCCACCGTGTAGTTCGTAAGGGGCAACGAGACCACCGCCCGGTAGCTCCCCGAACCACCGGTGGTCGTCATCTCGATCCCGGCCCGCAGCTGGGCGAAGGCCTCGATGGGGAACGCGTCGAACAGCTCGAACAGGTTGGCGCCCACCTCGAGGTCGCCCATGCCAGCGAGGTCGGTGGCAGAGCGGAGCTGGGCGTTGACCGCCAGCAAGGTCCCGTCCGAACGGACCACGGCGGTGGCCACGGGGATGTGCTCGAACCCCCTCGCTGCAATCAACTGCTCAGCGTGCTCCACCCTGCTCCTCGCCGTCTCGATCGCCCCTGCGTACCGCAGGGCTGGGCGGTTGGTACGTCATAACTGAGGTGCAGCGTAGGGGGCCACGTGCACCTGGTCAGCGACCCTCACTTTGTGCGCGTTCGGCCCACCACGCATCGAGGCGACGTCGGGCCTCATCGGGACCGAGCGGGCCTTCGTCGAGGCGCAGCTCCAAGAGGAACTCGAGCGCTTCGCCAACGACGCGCGAGGGTGCAATGCCGAGGTGGGCCATCACCGCTTCGCCGTCGAGGTCGGGGCGAATCGAGTGCAGCTCCTCTTGGGCGCTCAGGATCTTGATGCGGTCTTCGAGCTCGTCCATGCGTCGATCGAGTGCTCGAGCCTTGGCCGCGTTGCGGGTGGTGCAGTCGCACCGGGTCAGCTCGTTGAGGAAGGCGAGCTGGTCTCCCGCGTCGCGAACGTAGCGACGAACGGCCTTATCGCTCCAACCCAGCCGGTAGGTGTGGAAGCGGAGGTGCAGCTCCACCAGCTTGACCACGACGGCGACGTCGTCGGCTGGGTACTTGAGGGCCTCCATGCGGACCTTGGTCATCCGAGCGCCCACCACCTCGTGGTGGTGGAAGGTCACCCCGCCGTCGACGAAGGCCCTCGTCTTGGGCTTGCCGATGTCGTGGAACAGCGCCGCTAATCGCAACAGCAACTCCGGGCTGGTCTTGTCCACGACCGCGATGGTGTGGGCCAAGACGTCCTTGTGGTGGTGGATGGGGTCTTGCTCCAAGGCGAGAGCCGGCAACTCCGGCAAGAAGTGCTGGGCTAGTCCGGTGGTGGCCAAGAGCCAGAGCCCTGGTGCGGTCACCGGGCAGACCATGAGCTTGTTGAGCTCGTCTCGGATGCGCTCGGCCGAGACGATCTCGAGCCGAGCCCGGTCGAGTTCGATCGCTTGGAGCAACGCCGGGTCAGGGGTGAGGGAGAACCGGGCCACGAAGCGCGCTGCCCGGAGCATTCGCAGAGGATCGTCCTCGAAGCTGATCGAGGGATCGAGGGGGGTTCGCAGCCGTCGATCGATGAGGTCCGCGAGGCCACCGAAGGGATCGATCAGCTGGACGTCGCCGAGCTTGAGGGCCATGGCGTTGATGGTGAAGTCCCGCCGTGCCAGGTCGTCTTCGATGACGTCCCCGAAGGTCACCACCGGCTTGCGGGAGTCAGGGTGGTAGGCATCGGCTCGGTGGGTGGTGACCTCGTAGGTCACCCCAGAACGGCGCGCACCGATGGTGCCGAACCGCTTGCCCTGGGTCCACACCGTGTCGGCCCAACCTCGCAAGATGGCCTCGATCTGCTCGGGCCGGGCGTCGGTGGTCAGGTCGAGGTCCTCGTAGCTGGCCTCGTCGAGCAAGGCATCGCGCACGCAGCCGCCGACGAGGTAGAGCGTGTGCCCAGCAGCCTCGAAGCGCTCTGCCAAGGGAGCAGCCAGCGCGATGAGGGACTGGAATCGAGGGGGGACCACGGCGGTTGCCACGGCGCCAACCTAGTTGGCACGGGTTGGTGGGAGGCCAACGGTTAGCGTTGCGAGGTGGCGACAGCGAGGACGAGGCGCGCGACCGTTGCCACGGTCGTGCTGGTGCTCTTGAGCGTCCTCGCGCCTGGCATCGACTCCGTCGGGGCGGTGACCTCGACCCCGCCGCTGCTGCTCGAGGCCCAGAGCCCCGACGTCACCAGCCCCTCGAGCACCTCCACCTCGTCGATGTGGTTCCGCTTCGACACCTCCAACCTCGATGCTGCCAGCACCACCGTCAGCGTGGCGATCTACCCAAGCCTCTACTCACGTCTCCAATTGCAGCAGGACATCGCCCAAGCGCCGACCGGGGTGGGCCTGGCCTCGACCAACCCCCTCGCGCTCTCGTGCCTGACCACCGCTGGCACTTCGGCCAGGGTCGCCATTGCGCTCACCGCCCCAGGTGGTCCCCGTCCCAACCGCGTGCTCCCCGGATGTGGAGGTGCGCCTGCGCCGGTTCTCGATCTCGGCTGCAGCGGATCGGGTTGCAATGGCGTCTACCCGGTCACCGTGACCGTCGACCAGAACCAGAGCGTCCTCGAACGGATCTGCACCTTCGTGACCCTCACCGCGTCTGCGTCGACCAACCCGCTGCGCGTCGCACTGGTGCTGCCAATCTCGAGCGGCGGTGCGGGCACCGCTGCACTCGGCCGAGCATCGGTCGAGGGCGTGGTTGATGCCCTCGGTGTGCTCGACCAAGCAGCGTCGATGCCGGTCACCGTGGCACCGGTGCCAGCCACCTTGGCCGCCACCGCGCGCACCTCAAGCGCCAGCACCCTCAGCGACGCCCTGCGGCGCTACGTCGCCCAGCGTGGCCACGAGGTCCTGGCCCAGCCCTACGTCCGCATCGACCCCGGCTCACTCAACGCCGCTGGACTCTCGGCCGAGGTGGCGAACCAACGCGCCGCCGGTGCAACGGCGGTGCGAGCCGAAGGGCTCAACGTGGGTGCGGTGTCGACCTACCTCGAGCCCGACACCGGCTGGGTGCCCTCCGCAGCGGGCATCGTGGCCGGTGGCGGTCATGGCGTGGTGGTGGACGCTGCAGCGCTCGTGCCCCAGCCCTTCGATGGCTTCAGCTGGGGCCAGCCGTTCAACCTGAGCGATCCGAGTGGCACCACCGTGCTCGCCGCCGCCTCGGACCCCGGTCTCGAGGCCCACTTCACCTCGAGCACGACAGACCCTGCGCTCGGGGCCTACCAGCTGCTCGGCGACCTCTCCCTGCTCTACGACGAGGAGCCCGGGCTCAGCACCCCACGAGGGGTGGTGGTGGCAGCTCCGACCAGCTGGCAGCTCGACGCAACCTTCCTCAGTGCCCTCACCGGTGGGCTCAGCGCCAATCCCGTACTCCGGCCCATCACCCTCGACGGCTACTTCAGCTCGGTACCCGTCGGTGGCAACGGTGCGCCGTCGACGAGATCAGGGACCGAGGGTGGCCAGAGCTCGTTCACGCCGATGAACATCCGAGCACTCAGAGACGCCAGGCAGCGCTACGGATCGCTCCAGCCCAGCCTTGCCGGCGACCCATCGAGCGAGTTCGCACTCGAGCAACCCCTCCTCGGCTCCCAGGCGCTCGGGCTCGGAGCCCTCGGTGCACGGGCCAAGCTGACGAGCTTCGCTGCCGCCCAACGCCACCTGCTCAACCAGGTCTCCATCGTCGAGGACCCGATCACCTTGACGTCCCAGCGCGGCAGCTTGCCCATCACCATTCTGTCGTCCACGCCGGGGCCACTTTCAGGGGTGCTCCGGCTCTCGAGTCCTCGGATCGACTTCCCCCACGGCCAGGCCATCCCCCTCGTGCTCGGGGGTGCCACCACCACCGTCCGCATTGACGTGGCGGCCCAGACCACTGGTGACCTGCCCCTCGAGATCAGCTTCACCACCACCGATGGCCAGGTGGTGTTCGCCTCGGGCTCCATCGTGGTCCGCTCGACCGCCACCTCGGTGGTGGGGTTGGCCCTCACCATCGCCGCGGCTGGAGTGCTCGGCGTCTGGTGGCTGCGCACCTGGCGACGCAACCGGGCCGCTCGACAGGCCAACCGTGGCTGACACCACCGTCGGTGCGACCAAGCTCGGCCGGGCCGCCGGATCGATGGCGGCCGGCACTGCACTGAGCCGGGCCAGTGGGGTCGTCCGGGTCCTCGTGCTGGCCTACGTGCTGGGCCTGACGCCGGTCGCCGATGCCTTCAACTTGGCCAACACCGTGCCCAACATGCTGTTCGACCTCGTCTTGGGTGGGGTGCTGTCGGCCACCTTCATCCCGGTCTTCGTCAACCAGCTCGAGTCGAGGAGCCCGAAGGACGCCTGGCGGTCGATCTCCGCGGTGTGCACCTTGGCCTTCTGCCTCCTCGTCGTGACCACCGTTGCCTGCTACGTGCTCGCCCCCCAGATCATCTCGGCCTTCAGCGTCGTGGCTGAGCACGGGGCCACCGCCACACCCCAGCTCGCCCTCCAGCAGCACCTCGCTGCGGTGCTGCTGCGCTGCTTCGTGCCCCAAGTGTTCTGCTACGGGCTGATCGGGATCATGACCGCCCTGCTCAACACCCAGCGCGTCTTCGGACCACCTGCCTGGGTCCCCGTCGCCAACAACGTGGTCTGCGTGGCGGTGCTGCTGTGGTTCAAGGGGGTCCAACCCGACCTCAGCGTGGCTTCGATCAACGCCAACAGCCACTACCTGCTGCTGCTTGGACTCGGAACCTCGCTCGGCGTGGCCGTCCAGGCGGGGCTGCTCGTGCCCTTCATCCTCAAGGCCAAGCTCCGGTGGTTGTGGTGGCGCTTCGACCCACGAGATCGCGCCGTTGCGCTCGTCGCCCGCCTCGGCGCATGGACCTTCGGCTTCGTGGTGCTGAACCAGGTCGCGCTGTTCGTGGTGCTGGCGCTGGCCTTCGGCCTCGGCGGCAACGGGCAGGTGAGCGCGTACAGCTACGCCTGGATCTTCATGCAGACCCCGTACGCCATCGTGGCCATCTCGGTGCTGTCGGCGGTGACCCCCGAACTGGCTGCGCTGTGGAGCCGAGGAGACCTCGTGGGGTACCGCCGGCGCTTCTTAGGGGGGCTCCGGGCGGTGCTGGCCATCATCGTGCCCGGCTCAGTGCTCATGTTCGTCGTGGCCCATCCCGCCATGGAGCTGCTGTTCACCGGGCATGGGTCGAGCCCAGCAATGGTCCATGGTGCTGGTGCCGCCCTCGCCGCCTTCGCGCTCGGGCTCCCTGGCTTCTCGGTGTTCCAGTTCGTGATCAGAGCACTGCAGACCATGCGCCAGCTGCGCACTGCCTTCTGGCTCTACGCCCTCGAGAATGGGGTGAACATCGCGGTGGCGCTGGTCGTCTACCACTCCTTGGGGGTAGGTGGGCTGGCGCTATCGGTGTCGGTCGCGTACAGCATCGCGGCGGTGGTGGGACTGGTGGTCCTCTCCCGGCGCCTCGGCGCCACCTCCAACGACCGCTCCGTGCTCGCACCCCTTGGACCGGTTCTCGTCTCCTCGGCCATCCTCGGGGTCTTCGCCCTGGTAGCGGTCAACCTCTCGGCCTCCACCACCACCGTGGCACTCGTGGTCCGCTTGGGGCTCGGCGTCGTGGCGGGCGGATGCGCGTACGGGGTCAGCCTCGGGATCCTGCGGCACCTCTGGCGGTGAGCCACCACGTCACGAGCCGAACAGAGGTGCAAGACTTCGATTGGGCAACGACGCCTCAACCAAGGGGGATGCATGGCAAGGACCAAGATCGTCACCGACAGCGCCTGTGATCTGTCACCTGAGTTGGCGAGCAGTTGTGACATCGCGGTCGTGCCGTTGTCGATCCGCTTTGGGGACAAGGAGTACGTCGACCGGGTGGAGTTGACCCCCGAGCAGTTCTGGGCGCTGTGCAAGAGCCACGCTGAGCTCCCCGAGACCTCTGCCCCCTCGCCGGGCGCCTTCCAGCAAGCCTTCCTCGATGCCAAGGCTGCCGGGTACGACGGTGTGGTCTGCATCTGCCTCTCCGCTGCCCTCTCGGGGACCTACCAGTCCGCCTTAGCCGCAAAGGAGGGCGTGAGCGGCGAGATCGACGTCCACGTGGTGGATTCCCAGGCCGTCACCATGGCCGAGGGACTCATGGCGATGGCCGCCGCCGAGGCCGCGGCCCAAGGCCTCGACGCAGCGAGCATCGCCGAGCTGGCGCGGGCATCGGTGCCCCGTACCCACGTGCTCGGCGTCCTCGACACCTTGGAGCACCTGGTGAAGGGCGGCCGGGTCGGAGGAGCCAAGGCAGCGATTGGTTCACTGCTGTCGATCAAGCCGCTGCTGCACCTCAAAGATGGTGTGGTGGAGGAGGAGTCCAAGCAGCGGACCCGCGGGCGGGCGGTGCGCTACTTGGTGGACAAGATTCGAGCAGAGGCACCCTTCGAGCGGGTGGCCGTGGTCCATGGCGACGCCTCGGACCTCCAAGAGCTGGTCAGCGCGCTCGAGGGAATTGACCTCGGTGCCGAGCTGTTGGTGTGCGACATGGGACCGGTGGTCGGTACCCACGGAGGTCCAGGGATCATGGGCGTCTGTTGGCAGAGCCCGGCGAGCCGCTGAGGCACAGGGAGTAGGTTGGACCCCATGGTTGACGACGAGAACTCGGCCGAGCGCGCCAGCTCGTTCACCGATACCTGGCCAGCCAAGGCCGCCGATGCGGTCGACCAAGGGGTCGACCTCGTCAGGGAGAAGGTCGTCCGCCCCATCATCTTGGCGGCCCGGTCGGTGGTCTTCGGGCTCCTCATCATCACCTTGGCCATCACCGTCGTGGTCTTCGTCTCGGTGCTGCTGGTCCGGATCTTCTCCGTCTACCTCTTCCACGACCAGGTGTGGGCGTCGTACCTGGGCGTGGGCGTGATCTTCGTGGTGCTCGGCTACGTGCTGTGGCGCCGCCGACTGCCCGCCAAGGGCGAAGGAGGACGTGGTGCCTGAGCATCGCAAGGTTGTGATCATCGGTTCGGGTCCTGCGGGGCTGACCGCAGGGATCTACACCGCTCGAGCCCAGCTCGACCCGGTCGTGCTCGAGGGCGAGCCGTCCTCTACCTCAGACCAGCCCGGTGGCCAGCTCATGTTGACCACCGAGGTCGAGAACTTCCCCGGCTTCCCCGACGGGGTGACGGGACCTGAGCTCATGGGGCACATGCGGGCCCAGGCTCTGCGGTTTGGTGCCGAGCTCAAGACGGTCAAGGCCACCAAGGTCGACCTCTCTGCGCGCCCGTTCAAGGTGTGGGTCGACGGTGAGGAGCCCAGCTACCTCGCCGACTCGTTGATCGTGGCCACCGGCGCCCGATCGCTCATGCTGGGACTGCCAAACGAGGACCGTCTGCTCGGCTACGGGTTGTCGACCTGTGCCACCTGCGACGGCTTCTTCTACCGCGGCCATGAGATCGCGGTGGTGGGTGGCGGTGACTCCGCCATTGAAGAGGCGACGTTCTTGACCCGGTTCGCCACCAAGGTCCACCTCCTCGTGCGCCGAGACCAGCTGCGGGCCTCGAAGATCATGCAAGAGCGGGCCCTGCACAACGACAAGATCGAGATCCACTGGAACACCAAGGTGACCGCCCTGCACGGCGAGCCCAAGTTGACCTCGATCACCGTCGAGGACACCGTGACCGGGGCCTCGAGCCCCCTCGAGGTCACCGGCATCTTCGTCGCCATCGGTCACGTGCCCAACACCTCTATCTTCGAGGGCCAACTCGAGCTGCACGACAACGGCTACATCGCCATGGGTGAAGGCAGCCGGACCAGCGTCGAAGGCGTCTTCGCCTGTGGCGACGTCCAAGACCACGTCTACCGCCAGGCCATCACCTCCGCCGGCTCGGGCTGCATGGCAGCGATCGACGCTGAGCGTTGGCTCGAGGGCCAAGGCGCCTAGCGAGGGCATAAACCGAACCAGTCGCGGGTTACACCTGCGGCAACCCCAACCATGAGGAGGTCGCCATGAGCGACAACATCATCACCCTGAGCGATGCAACCTTCGATGAGCAGGTCGGTGCCGCAGAAGGCGCCGTCTTGGTCGACTTCTGGGCCGAGTGGTGCGGGCCGTGCAAGGTCATCGCCCCCATCTTGGACGAGATTGCCAGCGAGCAGGCCGGCAAGCTGACCGTGGCGAAGCTCAACATCGACGAGAACCTCGAGGTCACCCGGCGGTTCGACGTCATGAGCATCCCGACCCTGATCTTGTTCAAAGACGGCGTCCCCCAGGCCCGACTCGTCGGCGCCAAGCCCAAGGGTGCGCTGCTCCAGGAGCTCGCCGAGTACCTGTGACCCCTCACGACAGCCTCCCTCTCGCTGAAGGTAGCGAGGGGGAGGCGGTCGCTGACGTCCAGCGGCGCCTCGAACAGCTGAACCTGTCGACCGCTCCCGACCCCTCGGGATGCTTCGGCGCTGCCACGAGGGCAGCCATCGAGGACTTCCAACGCCGACGCGGTCTCCCCATTGATGGCATCGTCGGCAGCTACACCTGGTCCACCTTGGTAGAGGCTGGCTTCAGCTTGGGTGATCGCCCGCTGTACCGTCGCGTGAAGATGCTTCGTGGCGACGACGTGGCCGAACTGCAGCGCAGGTTGTGCGCACTCGGGTTCGACACCGGCCGGGTTGATGGCATCTTCGGCGACCTCACCGCCGCTGCGGTGACTGAGTTCCAAGATAACGCCGGGCTATCCACCGACGGCGTGGTGGGCGACCAGACGGTCCTGGCCCTGCTCAGGTTGGCCAGTCGGTCCCTCGACCCCCAGTTGATCTCCGCCGTGCGAGATCGCGAACGCCTCCGCCAAGCCTCACCGAACCTGGCTGGGCGGGCGTTGTGCCTCGGCGACCTCGGCGGCATGGCCACCGTGGTTGGCGCCTTGGCACGTCGCCTCCAACGCCATGGCGCTTCGGTGACCGTGCTCAGCGATCCCGATGAGGCCGCCCAAGCCCAGGCAGCTAACCTGGCTGAAGCCGAGGTCTACCTCGGCCTGCGGCTCGACCCCGGAGCATCACGTTGTAGGACGATGTTCTATCGTGGGTACACCTACGAGTCCCCGGGCGGCCGCATGTTGGCAGAGTTGATCGCCACCCAGCTCCCGAGCGAACTTGGGGGTTCTCGTGACGCCGCGGGCATGGCACTCCCCATCCTCCGCTTCACCCAGATGTCGGCCGTAGTGGTCGAAAGTGGGCCAGCGGAGCGCATCGTCGAGCACAGCGGGTTGTTGGCCGATGCGCTGGCCAGTGCATGTGAGCACTTCGCCGTGGCCTCAACGGCGCCCATCGCCCACGCCTAGGCCCTGTTGATCGATTGCCTCGGGCTTCTGCCTGAGCAGCCGCAACCCGAACAGACCCTCAACCTGGCCGGTCGAGGCCGCCGAAACTCTCGGCAACCTCCCTGCAACCATCTGTGAGGTTTTGGTGACAACTGTGACAATTCACAACCTGTGCTTAAGGTTGTGGATTGAGAGTTTGCGAAGAATCAACAGCCTTGAGGATCTCGCTGGAACCTGAGGTTCAGGCTTGGTTCGAGGCGTCGCCGAGCATGGCTCGGTAGATCCGCTCGAGGTCTTCGAGGCTCGCGAACTCAACCAGCAGTCGACCTCGCCGATTCCGGAGGTCCACCTTCACCGTGGTGGAGAGGTGGTCCGAGAGCAGCTCCTCCAACTCCAGTACGCCCGGGTCAGGCATGCGTCGGAGCCCAGGTGCACGCTCAGGGGCCGCTGGTGGAGTTCCCGTCACCTCTGTGGCCTCGGGGGCCACGTCCACCTCGCCGCGAACGATGGCTTCCACCGCCCGCACCGACAGACCCTCAACCACCACCTGCTCGGCCAACGACTCCTGCAGCATCCGATCAGGGGTCCCGAGCAGGGCCCGGGCATGTCCGGCAGAGAGCTGTCCTTCGGCCAACAGGCGCTGCACCGATGTCGGCAACTGCAGCAGCCGGAGGGTGTTGGTCACCGACGCCCGGCTCTTCCCCACCCGCTGGGAAACCTGGTCGTGGGTGAGTTGGAACTCATCGATCAGCTGCTGGTAGGCGGCGGCTTCTTCCAGGGCGTTGAGGTCTGCGCGGTGGAGGTTCTCCACCAGAGCCTGCTCGAGGCTGGCCAGGTCGCCGGTGTCCTTACGGACGAGCACGGGGATCGTCTGCAGCCCGGCGCGCCGCGAAGCCCGCCAGCGGCGCTCACCGGCGATGAGCTCGTAGCTCTCGTTCTCTCCAGAGAGCTCTCGCACCAAGATGGGCTGGAGAACCCCCAACTCCTTGATCGACGCCGCCAGCGAGCCCATCGCCTCCTCGTCGAAGTGCTCACGAGGCTGGTAGGTGTTGGGTCGGATGGCGCCAATGGGCACCTCTCGCAAGGTGGAGCTGGTGTCGGTGGCGATGTCGGTCGGGATGAGCGCCCCGAGCCCCCTACCGAGTCCGCTCGGTCGCGCCATTGCTTACCTCCTTGGCCAGGTCCCGGTAGGCGAGCGCTCCTCGAGACGTGGGATCGAACACGGTGATGGGTTGCCCGAAGGACGGTGCTTCGGACAGCCGGACGGTGCGGGGAATGATGCTCCGGCACACCTCATTGGGGAAGTGCTCTCGCACCTCGGCGGCCACATCAGCCGCCAGCTTGGTGCGGGCGTCGTACATGGTCAGCACGATGGTGGAGACCTCGAGCGCGGGGTTGAGGTTGGAGGCCACCATCTTCACGTTTCGAAGCAGCTGCCCCAGACCTTCCAAGGCGTAGTACTCGCACTGGATGGGGACCAGCACCTCCGTGGCAGCAGCCAGGCCGTTGATGGTGATGAGCCCGAGGCTGGGGGGACAGTCGATCAAGATGAAGTCGAACTCATCGATCACCTGTGCCACCGCCCGCTTGAGTTTGAGCTCACGCGAGAAGGCCGGTACCAACTCAATCTCGACCCCAGCCAAATCAATGGTGGCGGGGGCCACGAAGAGGTTCTTGACGCTGGTGGGCTCGATGCAGTCGTTGAGGTCGGTCTCGCGCATCAGCACGTCGTACATTGACTGCTCGAAGTGCCGCGCGTCGATGCCCAACCCGGTGGTGGCATTGCCTTGGGGGTCGAGGTCGATCACGAGAACTCGGAAGCCCAGCTCGGCCAATCCAGCGGAGAGGTTGATGGTGGTGGTGGTCTTGCCCACCCCGCCTTTCTGATTGGCTACCGCCATGACTCGGGGGAGCGGGTAGTGCTTCCGCGGTGTCGGCGGGGCTACGTGGTCGACCTTCGCCGCCACCTCCTCGTCGTCGAGGTCGTCGGGGTCCGGGTCCGACACTTCGGCCGGCATCTCGGGATCCGGCGTCACCTCGGCCGGGGTCTCGGGATCTGGCCTGACCTCGGCCACCTCAGAAGAGGAAGCAGCGTCCGCAGCAGCTCCTTCGGGCTCTACGGGAGGAGCGGGGGCTTCCTGCTGCTCGGTGTTCTGGTCTCGACGCCTAAACAGCACGGGTTCGTCCCAGAAGTTGCACCGAGCCATCCTGCCCGCGCCGAGGGGGCTTGGTCAAGCCGACCAGGACGAACCCCGAGGTTTCACGTGGAACATTGCCAGGGAGAGCGAAGCAGCACGACCCATGTTCCACGTGGAACATGGCATCGACGGGTGGATCCTCAGAGAATCGGAAAGAGGGGACGCTTGGCCGGGATGCCAACCCGACGGGGGAATCGCTCATCGGTCAGCGAGCGCAGCTCGAGTGCAGCCAAGTGGAAGTCGGCCTCGGGGGTCAGCACAGGGCCAAACCCCAGTTGCTCCAATCCCTCAAGCGGCCAGCGCTGTTGGGTTAGCTCGTCAGCCGGGGGTTCGGAGACCAAGAGCAAACCTCCCTCTCGCAGCAGTGGACCAGCACACTCTGCCAGCACCGGGGGCGGGCCGAAGGAACGGGCCACCACCAAGTCGAAGCTAGCTCGGAGTCCCGCGTCGTGCCCGAGTTCCTCGGCTCGGCCTCGAACAACCGTCACCCGATCGCCGAAGCCGCAAGCCTCAACTGCCTCGATCAAGAAGGCACAGCGGCGTTCCATGGCATCGATCAGGACGAACGTAGCCTCAGGCCACAACTCCGCTAAGACCAAGCCTGGCAGACCTCCGCCAGAACCGAGATCCGCCACCCTCGTCACCGTTGAGAGCTCGAGCGCTCGGGCGGCCTGATCGAAGGCACGCGCGTGTTCCACGTGGAACATCACCTCGCCTGGCCCGAGGAACCCGAGCTCAAACGAACGCTGCAATGACGACGCCAGCGGTGCTGACGGCTGGAACGACGTCACGACGGGCGTCTCAGTTCGCTGGCTCGATCACCACGTAGCGACGAGCATCTTCACCCTCGGAGCGAGTCGCAAGTCCCTCGATGTCGTTGATGGCGTCGTGGATGACCTTGCGGTCGGCGGGGGACATGGGCTCGAGAGCACGCTCCTCTCCCGAGGCCTTGACCTCCTCGGCAATGCCCGCCACCCAGCGCTGGAGTGCGGCAACTCGGCGCTCACGGTACTGGGCCACGTCAACCAAAATCCGGTCAGTCCGAGCAGAGAAGTTCGACTGGACCACCGTTCGGGTGAGGTCCTGCAGAGCGGCCAACGTCGAACCACGTGGACCAACCAAGAGGCCCAACTCCTCGCCATTCACCGCCAGCTCGACGGTTTCGTCGTCGAGGTTCCGGATCTCAACGGTGGCCTCGTACCCAAAGGCCTCCACCAAGCCCATCAAGAACTTATTCCCGACCTCTGCCTGCTCCTCGAGGGTCATGCCTTCTGCCATCTCGCCATCCTCCTGCACTGGTCGGTTGCTGCCTCCCGCACGGGGGGACTTGGGCTCGGCCTTCGGCCGATCGTTCTTGGGCTTGGCTGCCTTCTGCGCCTGGGGCTTCGGCTCACGCTGCGCCGCGGGCTCGCTCGACGCCTCATCAGCTGGGCGCTCACTGCGGTCGCGACTGCTGCGATTCCGCTTGGGGCGGGGACCAGCGGGGCGCACCCGGGCGCGAACCCGGGCTTCACCCCGCACCCGACCGAACAAGCCGGCCTTGGGCTCGGCCACGATCAAGATTTCGGCGTCAGCTTCCACCACGCCCAGTTGCTCGAGCGCCGACTCCTTGGCCTCATCGACGGTCTTTCCAGTGACTTCGACCCACTCCACTAGCGGTCCTTCCTCTTTCGCTTGTCCTTGGCCCGCGGATGGGCCTTCGCCTGGCGAGCGTCCTCTTCGGCTTGGGCGGCTGCTCTGGCGGCCACGGCCTGTGACTTCTTGCTCGGTTGCTTCGAGGTGGCCGGAATGACGTGCTCAGACGGCCGAGCCTTGAGGTTCCTCGTGACAGCCCCCGTGCGGAACATCAGGTCCTGCGTCCCCACCCTAACGAGGTTCGAAACGATGAAGTAGACGGTCAACGCAGCAGGAACAATGAAGTAAATGTAGGCGAAAATAAGTGGCATGAACCGCTGAATAGCCTGCATCTGGGCCGGTTGTTGCGTCCCCGATTGGAGGTTCTTCTTAATCTGCCACATCAGCACGTATTGCAAACCGACGGCGATCAGTACCAGTGCGAAGTACACGATTCGCTCTGACGTACTGACACCGGGGGACATAGGGTGCTTAGCGAGGTCAACACCGAACGAAACCATTTTCCCGTGCGCCTGCACGAGATCGTGGTACATCCTGGAGTCTGTCGGGATGTACTTCGGCATTGCATTTGGTAGTGAAGGGTCGCTCTTGTTGGGCTCCGTATACGAGAGGCCCTTGACCACGTAGTACAAGACGCTCATGAAGGGCATCTGGAAGAGCATGGGTAGGCAGCTCGAGAGCGGGTTGACCCCGTGCTCTTTGTACAGCGCCATCATCTCTTCGTTCATGGCCGTGCGGTCGGCCGAGCCCTTATACTTGTCCTGCAGTTTCTTCATCTCGGGCTGGATGCGCTGCATCGCCAGCTGGCCTCGAGTGGACTTGATGGTCAGCGGCGTCAAGATGGCCATGACCAACAGGGTCAAGATGGCAATGGCCACCGCGTAGTTGGGCACGATCGAGTAGATCCAAGCCAGCACGTAGCCAATCGCCACGAGCAGGGGGTGGAAGATCACCGAGATCCCGTGCGCGATGGGACTAATGATGTTGGCGAGGCCGAAGGTGGTGCTCATCGGATCTCAAGGCTCCTTGTAGTTGGGAGCGGCACCGGGTCGTACCCGTGGGGCCCGAAGGGACGGCACCGGAGTAGCCGACCAGCAGCCAGCCAGGTACCGCGCAGTGCTCCGTGGGTCTCAATTGCCTCATAGGCGAAGTGCGAGCAGGTGGGGTAGAACCGACAGGGCGACAGTTTGTTCGCCCGGGCGGCTTGGTAGAGCTTAATCGCTCCCAGCAACGGCTTCTTGGCCACAGATTGACTACTCATCGGCTGGCCTTGTCCACAGCCCCTGCCAACGCCTGGGTCAGGTAGTGCCCCAACTCGAGGTAGCTCAGCGACGTTGCTCGGGCGTCAGGTCGGATGAGGTACGCCCCAGGCGTGAGGTCCTCAGCATGGGCGTCAACGAGGGCCCGCAGGCGCCGACGGAGCCGATTCCGGGTCACCGCATTGCCACAACGACGGTCGATAGCGTACGCGACGAGCGGGCGCGAGGCATCGAGCGAGGGGCCTTCGGGCGAGAAACTCACCCGAATCGGACCTCGCGATGCCCTGCCTGTTGGGGATCGCAGTTGGTCGAAGGTCCGCCGTGTGCGAACGCTGCCGACCGGGCGGCCTGCCAACGCCCTAGGCGGTGAGGCGGTGGCGGCCCTTGAGGCGGCGCGACTTGAGCACGGCGCGGCCTGCCCGGGTGGACATCCGGGCGCGGAACCCGTGCTTCTTGGCACGGCGGCGGGTGTTGGGTTGGAAGGTGCGCTTCACGTCGTACGGCCTTTCGCTGCGAGGACGACTGGGTAGGTGTGGTGCTCGTCCTGGGCGTGGGTGCAGTACCCCGGAAGTTCTGCTGGGGGTACGGCTTGAACATGTTAGGCGCGATTTGGCCGCGCCACTAGTCGACGGTCCGGCGAGGGTGTAGGTTGCCTGTCCCCGAGGAACATGTTGGCACTCCACACCTGTGGATTGTGCTGTGGATGAACCGGGGCTTTGGCCGGTGGAGGAACGCGTGGACAACATCGCTGAGGTCTGGGACCGATGCGCATCAGCCTTGCGGGGACAGGTGTCCGACGCGGTGTGGCAGATGTACCTCTCCGAAATCACCCCTGTGGATTTGGAGGGGGACACCTTGGTCCTCTCGGTCCCCAACCAGGTCGTCCGGGCTCGAATCGTGGACCGGTTCTTGCCCCTGATCTCTGAGTCGCTGGCGGTTGAAGCTGACGAACCCCTCGAGGTGGTCATCCGGGT
>CAINFA010000048.1 GCA_903847955.1 uncultured Actinomycetes bacterium | reverse complement strand
TGACGTTGATCCCGTTGAGCGACACGCCGTCGTAGTTCAGGCCCGAGACGTCGACGCCGGGACCAACGAGGGTGCCCTCGAAGAACAGGAAGGGGGCGGGCACGTTCTTCGGCGCGCCGTGCAGGTCACCAGAGACCACGCCGGTCAAGGTGGCGTGGTCAAGGTTCGTTGCCTCGGTCCACGCACCGGTGAGGTCCGCCCCGGTGAGGTTGGCGGAGGGCAGGTGTGCGCCGACCAGGTTGGCGTTGGTCAACCGGGCTCCCGAGAGGTCTGCGCCGTAGAGGTTGGCGGCCTTGAGGTCGACCTTGGCCAGGTCCGCACCAGCGAGCTTGGCACCTGACAGGTTGACCTCGTAGCCGGTGAGGTAGCCGTTGATGATGGTGTAGCCCGGGGGCAAGGCGGCCGGGGTGCCGGTGATGTCGCCTGAGATGACGCCTGCGAGGTGCGCACCGGTCAGGTCTGCACCGTCGAGGTTGACCCCCGAGAGGTTCTGGTTCGAGAAGTCAGCGCCCTCGAGGTTGGCGCCAGGGCCGACGAGGTAGCCGTTGATGAGCGACCACCCGTCGGGCAGAGCCTTGGGGGTGCCGTGCAGGTTGCCCGAGATGACCCCGGCCAAGCTGGCGGTGGACAAGTCGACGCCTTCGATGTTGAAGCCCTTGATGTTGGCGCCGTAGAGGTTCGCACCGTCGAAGTTGAGATCCGACACGTCGCGCTTGGGGCTGATGAACTCGCCGCCGAAGTAGAGGTAGGGGGCAGGGACGTTGTTGGGGGTGCCGAACATGCCGCTCGAGGTGAGCCCGGACAGGTTCGCCGCCGTCAGGTCCGCGCCGTCGATGGCCACCCGGGTCACGTTGGCGTTGGCCAGGTTGGCGTGGTCAAGGAAAGCGCCGTTCAGGTTCGACCAGCTGAGGTCGGTACCCGAGAGGTCAGCGTCGAGCAAGTTGGCCTGGGCCAGGTCGACCTTGGTCAGGTCCATCTTCGACAGGTTCGCCCCGGTCAGGTTTGCCTCAGGGCCCAGCAGGTACCCATTGGTGAACGTCCAGTTCGTCGGCAGCTCGTTGGGCTGGCCGATGATGCCTCCCGAGATGACCCCAGCCAGGTTGGCGCCGGTCAGGTTGACACCCTCGAGGTTGGCGCTGGACAAGTTCTGGTTCGAGAAGTCAGCACCCTCGAGGTTGGCGCCGGGGCCCACCAAGTAGCCGTTGATGATCGACCACCCGTCGGGCAGGGCCTTGGGGGTGCCGTGCACCTTGCCCGAGATGACCCCGGCCAAGCGCGCACGAGAGAGGTCGACCCCGTCGAGGTTGAAGCCCGTGATGTTGACGCCACGGAAGTCGAAGCCGAAGAAGTTGATGTTGGTCAGGTCCGTGTCAGGACCGATCAGGGCGCCTTGGAGGAGCACGTCGGGCGTCGGCACGTTGACCGGCACGCCCTCAAGGCCGCTCGAGATCACCCCGGTGAGGTTGGCCGAGTCGAGGTTGAGGCCGTCAACCCTCGCCTGGGTCAGGTTCGCATCGGTGAGGTTGGCGTGCGCCAGGTGCGCTCCGGTGAGGTTGGCCGCGGTGAGGTCCGCGCCCGTCAGGTTGGCGTCGAGGAGGTTGGCGCCCGCCAGGTCGATACCCTCGAGGCTGAAGCCGGACAGGTTGGCACCGGTGAGGTTGGCGCCCGGGCCGACGAGGTAGCCCCCGACCAGCGCCCACTTCGCAGGCAGGGTGGCGGGGGTGCCGGTGATGCCACCAGAGCGCACCCCTGCGAGGGAGGCCTCGACCGGTCCACCGAGGGAGAGCGCCGACAAGGTGGTGCCCTCCAGGTTGGTGTTGGAGAGGTTGGCGTTCGACAGCTGGGCCCGGGGGAGGAACATCCCTGCCAGGTCGCAGCCGGACAGGTTCGCTCCGGGTGCCGGGGCGCATGCACCACTGGCCGCGCTCGCTGCGGTTGCCGTGGTGGCGATGGTGAGGCCAACGGCGGCGAGAGAGCCGCTGAGTAGGAGCCTGAGGGCGATGCGCTGCATGGTGGAGCCTCCGTTGAGCGGGGGGACGTCGGACATCACTGACGTAGGAAGATGTTGACACACTTTGCATCGCAGGGGAAGGTGCAACTTGGGTGCAGGTTCCCGGTCATGTGGGCCCCCCGAATGCCGTGCGACGGGGAGGGTCCCCGGGCTGCGTCACCGACGTGGCGCCCAGGCCCCAGGGCATCTCTGGCACACTCGACCATGACCTTCCCCCGCATCGACGGCAAGCGCGCCATGGAGATTGGCACCCCCGGCCCCATGCGCCAACGCCTCAACGGGCTGATCTTGGATGGCCTCAAAGAGGCCACCGCTGGCCTGGCCACGGACTACGAGGCCGAGGGCGAGGCGCCCGAGCACGTGGGCGAGCACCTCATGCTGGTGGACGACGTCGGCGTGCCCATCGCTGAGCTGGTCGTCACCGAGGTGGAGCAGTGCCGCTTCGACGAGGTGCCGTGGGCCTTCGCCGAAGCCGAGTGCGAGGGAGATGAGTCCATCGAAGAGTGGCGAGAGGGCCACCGAGCCTTCTGGGAGTCCGAGGGTATTCCCATCACCGACGCCACCGAGGTGGTCCTCGTCTACTTCTCCCTGCTCGAGGACTGAACCCTCGGGCTCCTGCCACACCTGGCGCTCAGCCCAGCACCCCGAGCAGCACCTCGTAGCAACGTTGCAGGGCGGCCACGCTGACCCGCTCGTCAGGATGGTGGGCCAAGAACGGGTCTCCAGGACCGAAGTTGGTGGCCGGGATCCCACGTGCGGCGAAGCTGGCCACGTCGGTCCACGCCACCTTGGCCAAGGGCTCGGTGCCGAGCTCGGTCCCGAGGGCCTCAAGGACCGGGTGACCCAGGTTCGGCAGGGCGCCTGGGGCCCCATCGATGACCACCAGCTGGTCGTGTGCTTCGAGCTCGAGCACACCAGCGAGCATCCCTCGCAGGTGGTCCTCGGCCTGGGCCAAGGTCCGATCGGGGGCGAAGCGGAGGTTCACCTCGATGCTCGTGTGGTCGGGGACCACGTTGCCCGAGACCCCACCATCCACGGCTACCGCTTGGAGCTGCTCGGCGTAGGTGCAGCCGTCGAGCACCACCTCTCGGGGTCGGTAGTTGGCCAAGAGCTCGAGGACCGGTGCCAGCCGGTGGATGGCGTTGCGCCCGGCGAAGGGCCTCGAGGTGTGGGCGCGGACGCCACCGAGCTCGAGCCGCATCCGCAGCGTCCCTTGGCATCCTGCCTCGATGCGGTTGTTCGTGGGCTCGAGCACCACCGCCACCGAGCCGGCAACCAGCCCTTGGGTGGCGAACAGCTCGTGGAGGCCACTCTCATCTCGAGCGATCTCCTCGCGGGCGTAGAAGACGTAGGTGAGGGGGCGACGGGGCTCCACCAGGTGCTCCACCAGGGCCACCATGACCGCCACGCCGCCTAGCATGTCCGAGCTGCCGAGCCCCCACAGCACCCCGTCAGCCAGCCGGGGGACGGCGTTGCCGTTGGCCGGCACGGTGTCGAGGTGACCTGCCAGCACCACCCGCTCGTCGTCTGGCCCCGGGGTGCGGGCCACGAGGTTGTCCCCCACCCTGGTGAGCTCGAGGTGGGGACTGCGCCCGAGGCGCTCTTCGAGGAGGGCACACAGCGCCGCCTCGTGGCGCGAGACCGAGCCGACGGCGCACAGCTCCTGGGCCAGGGCGCCGAGGGTGCTCACGTGGCGACCGAGTGGGTACGCAGCACCTCGTTGAGCGCCACCTTGTCATGCCGCTCCCCC
>CAINFA010000047.1 GCA_903847955.1 uncultured Actinomycetes bacterium | reverse complement strand
CAAAGTGACACCCTCACCTTCGTCGCAGTGGGATGCGACGAAGGTGTCGACTGAGGTTGAACGAAAACAAGAAGTTCGTTCTCCCCTCGCGCCCGAGGCTGCGCGTCAACTCGTTGATTTGCTCTTGGAGCATGGCAAGGATTCGAAGTCACGCCCAGTCGATGCCGTTGTCATCTACACGCCTGACGCTGAGGCAAATCGACTTGTGTTGAGCGACCCTTTCGCTTTCCTCATTGCCGTGATTTTTGATCAGGGAATCACGGCAGAGCGCGCGTGGAATGCGCCGTATTTGGATCACGTCCCACTGAGTGGTGTCACTTCAGCCGCAGCATCTTCAACGCTCCGGAGATCATGACACGGCCGGTGCAGGTTCGCCCGCTGGGGTGAGCGCCTGGTCCGGTGCGTTGAGTTGCGCCATGGATTGCTCCGAGAGGTAACGGCGGTCACCAGCCAGCCACTCGTCGTGCTGCTCGATGCAGATCGCGGTGATGAGCCGGAGTGCAGCGGCGTCGTTCGGGAAGATGCCGACGACCCTCGTGCGGCGCTTGATCTCGGCGTTGACCCGCTCCAAGGGGTTGTTCGACCAGATCTTCGTCCAGTGGCTCTGCGGGAACGCGGCGAAGGCGCACAGGTCCTCCTTCGCCTCGCTGAGCAGCTCTGCGACGGCGTCGAGGCGTCCGGTGAGCTGGTCGACCACCTGGTCGAACTGGCTCCTCACCGCGGCCTGGTCCGGCTGGGCGAAGATCGTTGAGATGAGGGCCGAGACCATCGGGCCCTGGGCCTTGTGGACCTTGGCGGCCACGTTGCGGCGGAAGTGCACCCGGCAGCGTTGCCACGAAGCGCCGACGAGCACGGCCCCGATGGCACCCTTGAGCCCCAGGTGGGCGTCGGAGATGACGAGCTCGACGCCGCCGAGGCCCCGGGACCGCAGCGACTGGAGGAACTCGGTCCAGAAGGCCTCGGCTTCTGAGTCACCAATGGAGAGCCCGAGGATCTCCCTCGTGCCGCTGGCGCTGACCCCCATGGCCACGACCACCGCCCGAGACACGACCCGGTGCTGGACGCGGCCCTTGACGTAGGTGGCGTCGAGGTAGAGGTAGGGGTAGGGAGTGGAGGAGAGCGAGCGGGTGCGGAAGACCTCGAGCGCTGCGTCCATGGCCGCGCAGATGCGGCTGACCTCGGACTTCGAGATCCCCGCGTCGACGCCCAAGGCTGCCACCAGGTCGTCGACCTTCCTCGTCGACACGCCGTGGACGTAGGCCTCGATGACGACGGCGTAGAGGGCTTGGTCGATGCGACGCCGGCGCTCCAAGACCGAAGGGAAGAAGCTCCCCTTGCGCAGCTTCGGGATCTTCACCTCGAGGTCGCCTGCTTTGGACGACAGGCGCCGAACCCGGCTGCCGTTGCGCCGGGTCGTCCGCAAGGTCGACCGCTCGTGCGGGGCGGCGCCGATCAGCTCGGTCGCAGCGGCGTAGATCAGCGTTCACAATTGGCGAGCTAGCAACAACTAAGGTGT
>CAINFA010000046.1 GCA_903847955.1 uncultured Actinomycetes bacterium | reverse complement strand
CCGGCCAAGAAGGCCGTGGCGAAGAAGGCTCCGGCCACCAAGGCTGTCGCCAAGAAGGCTCCGGCCAAGAAGGCTCCGGCTCGTCCGGTTGCCAAGCGCACGGCGCGCTAGCGATTCGCCGCTCTGCGGCTTGATGGTTGCACGAGGGTGGGGGAGACCCCACCCTCGTGCGCGTCTCACCCGAGGCCGAGTGCAGAGCGGTCGAGCTGGTCGAGATCACTGGGCACGTCGACATCGCGTCCCAAGATGCTCTCAACCACGAGGTGCGCAACGCCGAGGCGGGCACACTCCCGTCGATGCCGCTCGAAGCTCCCGGGTCCGTAGCCGAACTCGAAGGGGAGTGCCGTCTGCACCACGATGACGTTCGTGCCGTCCCGCCTCGTGTCAGGAACGAGCGTCACGCCATCGATCACCGGCAGCGAGCCCAGGGTCGACGGTTCGGCGAGGTCACCGTGGGCCACCGTCACCACGTCGATCCCCGATGTCGCGAGCGATCCCACGGCTGTCCGCACCGCCGCGTTGAGGCCGAGCGCTGGAGTCCAGGCCACCGTGGCGCCGAGCGACGTTGCCCACGTCGCTACCTCGTCGTCATCGCACACCACGAACACCGGTAGGGGCGCAGCCGCGAGCACCACCCTCGTCGCGAGGACTTGGGCGAGGTGTCGTCGTTGGTCGGCGCGCAACACGCCAGCGAGCCGTTCCTTCGCCTGACCGAAGGCCTTGACGGGGATGACGACGGCGTGGAGCTTCCCCGAGCGCTCCACTGGCGAAGGGGTCGTCAGCGGTCGGTGAATCGTACGGTGGCGATGCCGTGGCCACGAAGCTCAAAGCCGCCATCGAAGGGTGCGATGGGCCGGCCCCGAAGGTCGAACTGCCAACCCGTTCGGGCACCGAAGTGCACTTGGCTCGGGGCCGACGAGGGATTGAAGACCCTGACCTCGAGCGACCCACGCTCGCGCCGCACCGAACTCACCACCGCACCTTCGACCTCGAACTCGCTTCCCGATGCAGGCCGGTGGCCGCCGCCGAAGCTGTGGAGCACCTCGTGGGGCATGAGGACGTGGTCAGCGAAGGCGTAGGGATCGACGTCGCCCATGGTGATGGCGTAGCGAGCCTCGATGGTGGACCCCACCATCTGCAGCCCTTCCACCGGCGTGAGTGGACCGGCTGGGAAGGGTCGGTACTTCATCCCAAGGCGCGACAGCATCCCGGTGGCCCGTAGCACGGTGAGGGCCAAGGTGGACGCCGTGCGCTCGTCCTGGTCGAGGTCGATGAGTTGGTACTCGTTGAGGCCCTCGTGGGCAACGGTGAGCGAGCCCGCCTGCACGAAGCGTCGCGAGGGGTAGGTCGCTAGCCCAAGTTCATCTGGCCTTCCCTCGGCGACGAGGCCTCGGGAGACCGTCCCGAAGGCGCACTCAGCAACGGATGCTCCAACTGGCTCGGGCAGTGGCAGCAACACCCGAAGGCGGTGGTCTCGAGCGGGGTTGGTCAAGGTGTGGCGGACGTAGACCGCTTGGTCGTCGGCCTTGAGCTCAACGGTGGTGACGACCTCGGCGAGCACCTCACCGACTCGGCGACTCCGGCTCTCGTTGATGTGGCTGGGCCACGTGTAGCTCGAGGTGATGTCCACGCTGGCGCAGATGGGACCACGCCGCGTGACCTCGAGTCGAACCGAGGTGGGTTGATCGACCACGGTGTCGACGGCGGGAGGGGAGTAGTTGTAGGAGTCACCGAAGTCACCCTCGTCGACCAGTTGGCCGTAGCCGGAGCGTCCATCGATCGAGAAGGTGCCTGCCACCGGGTCGATGATGACGTTGACGAGGCCGTTCGAGAGCGCCACGGAGTCGACGCCATCGACCTCGAGCTCCTCGACTACCACCGGGTTCGACGGCGCCACGGGCTGGAACGGTGCCCAGCTGTAGCCGGGAAGAGCACCAATCACTGCAGCTACCTTGCGGATCCTTGGCTGGTCGAGGTGGACCCGAGCCCTCAGGTCGGGCTCCATGGCGAGCTTGGCGAACAGCACTCGACGCGGCTCGTCGAGGTCCACCTTGGGGTTGGGCGTGGGCCCAATCTTGACTGCGATCTGGAGGAGCCCATCGTCGTCCTCGTCGACCTCGACGCCTTGGATCCACGTCTCATCGTTGATCCTTGGGCCTTGGAGGAGGCCGATGATGGCGGACAAGGTCGCTGCATCCACCTCCATGGTCCCTGGAAGGGCCGATCGCTCGGAGAGCACCTGCACTGCTCGCTCGTCGAGATCCTCGCCGGCGATCACGATCTCGACCACGCCTCCTCGGGTCCACTGGGTCGGGTTGAGCACCACGTCACCAGCCTGCGCGAGGTCGTTAGAGAAGCGGCTCAAGGCTCGACTCGCCAAGCCATCGCCGATTTGACGCGCTTCGGCGAAGCGATGGAGCACCGCATCGACCACCTCGTCGACGCTGCATGCGCAGATGGAGTCGTGGGCGCTGTTGCGGATGACCTCTCGCCAGGCGAGGTGCAGCAGCTGCTCAGGCCAAGCACCGCTGGAAAAGAGCGCGGCCAGCGGCTCGGCGCGACGCTCGAGCGAGCGCTCGGTGCGAGCGGCCGCCAACTTCACGTCCACCCGGTTCGACGTCACCCCCATGAGCACGTTGGAGCGGAAGCCTGATCGCATCTCTCCTTCATGGACCTCGAGGCCCTCGCGCTCGACGTTACTGAGGTACGCGGGCAGCGAGGTGACCTCGAATCTGAAGTCGTCCTGGAGGGCGTTGGCCTCGGCGACGACCCGTCCAAGGTGCGCTTGGGGCTTGAGGTGGTCACTCCCGTTCATCCACAGCATGGGACCAGTCAGGAACGAGGCGATCTCCTCCTCGTGGTCCGCTGCCCGCTGGATGAGCGCCTTGGCATCGCCAGGTAGCGCTGCGCCATTGCCGTACCCGGTGGGCAGTAACTCGGCGCGCACGCTCGAGCCGTCGGGGGCGACCCAAGTGAAGCCCGTCTTCGTGATCTGGCTCGGTACGCCTCGCCACAGCACGGCGTCGGTGAGGCCGGCGAGGTTGAGGATCTGCGGCATCTGGGCGATGTGGCCGAACATGTCCGGCAGGTACCCGACCTCCATGACGCCGCCGAAGGCTGCGCCCCTGCGCATACCCATCTCGAGGTTGCGGATGATGGTCTCGCCTGAGACCAAGAACTCGTCCATCAAGATGTACCAAGGGCCCATCGTGAGACGGCCGGCCACGGCCAGGTTGCGGATGCGCTCTTCGGCGTCGGGACGCACCTCGAGGTAGTCATCGACCACGGCCATCTGTCCGTCGAGCAGGAACTCTTGGTAGCTGGGGTCACCCTCGAGTAGGTCCAAGAGCTCATCGAGGAGGTCGACGAGGCCAAGCCGGAAGGTCTGGAACGGTTCGTACCACTCTCGATCCCAGTGGGTGTGGGGGACGATGGCGATGGTTCGGCGGCTCATGGCACCACTCTACGGCTGACGGCTTGGCGCACGGTGGTCCCCAGAGTTCGCAGGCCCACCGGTACCGTGGAGAGGTGACTGAGCGCAACCTCGCCGAGGTACTCACCACGATGATGTCGGCGAGCGGGTCTCGGTTGATCGTCGAGCACGGCAGGCCGAGCAGTGGGGCACGGGTGCTCGAGGAAGCCTCTCGCCTCGAGGCTCTCTTCGCCGGGCACGGGATTTCGAGTGGTGACGTGGTTGGGGTCGCCGCAGCCCGCACGTGGAGATCGCTCGCGGTACTCGTGGCACTGTGGCGACGCGATGCCATGGCGGCGATGGTTCCACAAGGTGCATCGGGGCCGTACCTCGAGCAGCGGCTGGCGGCCGTGGGGGCAGCGTTCCTCGTCCGAACGTCGAGCGCAGGTGTCGTCGTGGAGCAGGTCGCTGACCTCGCCCCTCGCAGCCCGGGGGTCGAGGCTCTCCAGGGTGCGTTGTGCATCTTCACCTCAGGAACGACCGGTCTGCCCAAGGCCGTCGTGCACTCGCACCGATCAATCCTGACCTCCGTGGAGGTCCTCGGTGCACTGTGGGAGCTCGGGCCCTCTGACGTACTCGTCCACGGTCTGCCGCTCCACCATGTTCACGGGTTGATCGTCGGCCTGCTCGGCGTCATCGGCCGAGGAGGCTCGGTGGCCTTCGTCGAGCACCTCGACGCCGAACGGATCACCGACGCGGCGGGCACGGTGCTGTTCGCCGTGCCGACGACCTACTACCGCTTGGCTCGTCGAGGCGCCCTCGGCGTCTTGGCGCCACACCGGCTCGTGGTCTCGGGGTCGGCTCCCTTGCAGCCCGCTCTCGCCCAGGAGGTTGCCGACGCTGGCCTCACGCTCCACGAGCGCTACGGGATGACCGAGACCTGCATCACGGTGGCCCAACCTCTCGGCGTCGCCCGGCCGCCACGCACCGTTGGTCGAGCGGTGCAGGGTGCTCGCCTCAGGGTTGCCGACGACGGCGAGCTCCTCGTGCGGTGCTCCACCATGTTCGAGGGCTACCTCGGCCAAGCCGACCTCACGGCTGCCAGCTTCACCGAAGGCTGGTTCGCAACCGGTGATCTCGTCGAGGTCACCGATGGTTGGGTGGAGATCAAGGGTCGCAAGAAGGAGCTGATCATCACCGGCGGGTACAACGTCCACCCCAGCGAGGTTGAAGAGGCGATCGCCTCTCACCCGGGGGTCGAAGAGGCCGCAGTGGTAGGTGTCGACGACCCCGAGTACGGCCAGGTCGTCGTCGCCTACGTGGTGCGTGGGGACCACCAGCTGAGCGAGGCCGCGCTCGTAGAGCACGTTCGTCCCAGGCTCAACGCCTACCAACGACCGAGGCAGGTGCGCTTCGTCGATGCGCTGCCTCGCAACGAGATGGGCAAGGTGGTCCGTGGCCAGCTCGGTTGAGCGTGGCCGATTGGCCCGGCACCATCCAACCTCGCAGCTCACCGACGAGGTCCTGGCAGGTTCGGCCCGTTCGGTCGGTGCGCTGGACGAGGTGGGCAGGGGTGCCCTCGCCGGGCCCGTTGCCGTCGGGCTCGTGGTGCTCAACCACGACAGCCCAGACCCGCCTGTGGGGATTGCAGACTCCAAGGTGCTCACCGCAGCGCGCCGCGAGGCACTCGTGCCGGCGATCTCCACGTGGGTGCGGAGTGCGGTGGGGTTGGCCACCGCCGCAGAGGTCGACCTCCACGGGATCCTCGGTGCACTGCGGCTGGCGGCGTGGAGGGCGCTGCGCTCCCACGAGGAGCTCCCTGAGCTCCTCGTGGTGGACGGCAACGTGGACTGGGTCAATTGGCCCACCTCGATGTTGCTCGAGGAGGACCTCGCCCAGTTGAAGCCAGCGCCGGTTGCGGTCCGCACCGAGGTGCGCGGCGACCAGACGTCAGTGGCGCTCGGCGCCGCCAGCATCGTGGCCAAGGTTCATCGGGATGCCTTGATGGTGGGCCTCGACCAGCAATGGCCCGGCTACGGCTGGGCGACCAACAAGGGCTACGGCACCCCTGCGCACCTCAACGCTATTGCTGAACGAGGTCTCACCCCTGAGCACCGGCAGAGCTGGAAGCTCTGAGGGGACGACGACCACCTGGTTGAAGCGCGACTCCACCGCTGTCGCCCATGTCAGCCCCAATGCTGGGGGCGGTGCTGCGCCATGCCCTGCAGGTGCGCGCCGATCAAGAAGTGTCAGGTGGGGGGCTCGCGCCACCACCGCTGCGGGGCGCTGACGGCGGCTGCTGCGGGTTCAGCGCTGCTTTAGCGAGCGTGCGATGCTCTCCTCGACGGAGGTCACGGCGAAGCTGAAGCCGCTGGCCTCGAGCACCTTGGGCACGACCCGCTGGCTGGCGAGGAGCACCTCATTGGCGACGGGACGTCCGAGCGCTAATTCGAGGGCCACTCTCGGCGCGGTGGCGAGGTGCGGTCGGTGCGCCGCTGAGGCAATGGCCTTGGTCAGGGTCACGTTGCGCACCGGGCTGGGCCCGACCAGGTTGACCGCTCCGCTGAGCGCCGAGGAGGTCATGCACCACCGCACTGCTGCCACCCAATCCGCCACATCGATCCAGCTCACCCACTGCTGCCCTGTGCCGAGCTTGCCGCCGAGACCGAGCTTGAAGATCGTGAGCTGCTTGACTAGCGCTCCTCCGTCCCCTGAGAGCACAATCCCCGTCCGCAGGGTGACGACACGAGTGGCTGCGGTTGCCGGGCTCGCGGCGGCCTCCCAGTCCTCACACAACTGGGCCAAGAAACCCGACCCAGGTTCGGAGGCCTCATCGAGGACCACATCGCCACGATCGCCGTAAATCCCGATGGCTGAGCCACTGAGGAACACCTGGGGCGCGATTGCGAGCTCGGTGATGGTGGAGGCGAGCAGTGCGGTGGTGGCGAGCCGGCTGGATCGGATCTCTGCCCTGCGAGCATCGGTCCACCGCCGGTCGGCGATCCCGGCCCCAGACAGGTTCACGACAGCGCTAATTGGGCCGAGGGCGTTGAGTCCCTCGAGGTCGATCGTTGCCGAGCCTGGGTCCCAGGTGACCTGGTGCACGCGCCCTTCTGTTGGCGTCGGGGTCGCGCGCCGGACGAGGTGGGCCACTTCGATACCGTCGGCGAGCAACGCTGCGGTCAGCGCACGACCGAGCAGTCCCGAGGCCCCTGAGATAACGACGGTTGACGGCGAGCTCACTTCGCACCTCGGGTGGCAGTTTGGAGGACGAGATCGGCGAAGGCGTCGGGGTGACTGAGGTGCGCGCCGTGCCCGGCATCGGTGATGGTGATCTGCTCGGCGCCTGCGACGTGGGTGGCCAGCCAAGCCACGAGGAGTCGGTGGCGCTCAGCGGAGCGATCGCCACCACAGCCGTAGACCACCGGTACTGCGAGCGCGGTGGGGTCGAACTCCACTGATCGGATGATGGAGAGGTCGCTGACCAGGCCAGGACCGTCTGCCCGACGATCCTGCTTGAGGCCGTCACTCAACCGCTCCCAGGCAGCTCGGCCCATCATCTGGGTGAAGAAGCGCTCCACCTCTGCGCCGGGATCGACGATGTCTTTATGCTCGTACCGCGGCCCCCCGAGGAGGTAGGACATCGGCGGCTCGTAGGCACCAATGGCTGCGAACATCGCAGGCGCCACAAGGGCTGCAGCTTGGACGATCACGCCACCGAAGCTGTGCCCCACGGCGACGACCCCTTGGCCGAGGTCGGAACCTTGGACGAGGGCGGCGAGGTCTTGCACGTGCTGCTCGATCGACGCAGCTGGTCCGAGGTCTCTCGAACCTTGGTAGCCCCGGCGGTCGTAGGTCACGACCGCTCGGTCCTCGAGGCGGTGGAGGGTGCGGCCGAAACTGGCCGCCCGATCGAGGGAGCCGTGGACCAAGATGATGGTCGGACCCACCGGGGTGGTCTCAGGAAACTGGAGGTAGGTCTTGAGGCCGGCGGGTGCTGCGGCCGAAATGGCCTCCCGCCAGCTCGACTCGGCGAGCGCTTGGCTGGTCACCCTGCTGAGGCTACCGGCCAGACCCAACGCGGCAGTCGGGGCATTCAGTGCTTGACTAAAGGCGTCATGACACCACCACACCACGTCATCGTCGACGGTTCCAACCTCGCCACCGAGGGCCGATCGCTGCCCAGCCTCGCTCAACTCGATGAGGCCGTTCGTGCCTACTGCGAGGAGGACCCCGACGCCAACATCATCGTCGTGGTCGACGCCACCTTCGAGCACCGCATCGATGAGTCGGAGAAGTCCACCTACGACCTCGCCATCGAGCACGGCGAACTGCTCACGCCCCCCGCCGGTGCAGTTGGGCGTGGCGATGCCTTCATCTTGAAAATTGCGCTGCGGGCGAACGCCACGGTGCTCTCGAACGACTCGTTCCAAGAGTTCCACGGCGAGCACCCGTGGCTGTTCGAGGAGGGACGGCTGGTGGGTGGCAAGCCGGTTCCTGGCGTTGGTTGGATCTTCACCGCTAGGACGCCCGTGCGAGGGATGAAGAGCCGCCAAGCCACCGCGAAGGCGCGCACCTCCAAGGCCAAGGCACCCATCGAGGCGCCCAAGCTGAAGGTGGGACTGCCAGACGGCAGCCGACCCAAGGTAGGAGATGTCTTGGTGGCGCCCGAGGTGCTGGCCCCGGTCGAGGCCCCAGCCCCCGTCGCCAAGAAGGCCACCAAGCGCGTGGCCAAGAAGGCTGTGGCCGCGGTGGTCGAAGAGGTGGTCGAGGTCGAGGCCCCAGCCCCCGTCGCCAAGAAGGCCACCAAGCGCGTGGCCAAGAAGGCTGCGGCCGCGGTGGTCGAAGAGGTG
>CAINFA010000045.1 GCA_903847955.1 uncultured Actinomycetes bacterium | reverse complement strand
CCACGGAGCCCCTAAGGCGTGGCCAAGGTCTACGGCCACTGGAACACGGTGAACTACCGGGAGAGCTACGGCCTCCACGCCTCCTCAGGGATGCTCTTCAACCACGAGTCCCCGCGACGTGGGCTCGAGTTCGTGACCCGCAAGGTGACCTACGGCGTGGCCCGGATCAAGGCGGGGCTCGACAAGACCCTGCCGCTCGGCAACTTGGACGCTCAGCGAGACTGGGGCTACGCCGCTGACTACGTCGAGGCCATGTGGCTGATGCTCCAGCAGGATGCTCCCGACGACTACGTCATCGCCACCGGTGAGACCCACTCGGTGCGTGAGCTGTGCGAGGTCGCCTTCGGGGTCGCAGGGCTCAACATGGGGGACCACGTGGTGCTCGACGAGCGCTTCTTGCGTCCTGCCGAGGTGGACCTGCTCGTCGGCAATCCGGCCAAGGCAGAAGCCACCTTGGGGTGGAAGCGCAAGACCAACTTCCCCGAGCTGGTCGAGATGATGGTCGAAGCCGACATCGACTTGGTGCAGCGCCAGCTGAGCTGAGCCCAAGGTGCTGACCGCTGCGATCAGCGCCAACCTTGCGGGAGTCGTAGCGGCATTCGGCGCTGGCATCGTGTCGTTCCTCTCTCCCTGCGTGCTGCCGCTCGTACCGGGCTACCTCTCGATGATGACGGGGCTCTCGGCGGGAGCGCTCGAGGAGGCCGAGGGCAGCCCGAAGGTGCTCGGTCCCATCGCCGGCTTCATCGCCGGTTTCACCGTCATCTTCGTGATCCTCGGTGCCTCGGCCTCGTCCATCGGCGCAGTACTGCGCCGCCACGAGGTGGTGCTGCAGAGCATCTCCGGGGTCATCGTCATCGGCTTCGGTCTCTTGCTCATCATCTCGTCACTCCCAGCTGGGATGTGGCGGAGAGCGGGCAGCCAGGCATCTTCAGCGGTTGCAGCGGTGGTCCAAGAGCGTCGGGTCGACCTCGGCCGGTTGCGGCGCGTTGGGATCTGGACGGCACCGGTGCTCGGGATGGCGTTCGCCTTTGCCTGGACCCCATGCCTCGGGCCGATCCTCGGTTCGGTGCTCGCACTGGCGTCGACCACCGCCACGCTGCTCGGCGGCATCGTCCTGCTCTTCGCCTACTCCATGGGGCTCGCAGTCCCCTTCGTCGCGAGTGGGTTCGCGGTCTCGAGGGTCACCGGTGCCGCTCGTCGCTTCGGTCGAGCGATGGCCATCCTCCAAGGCGTCGGCGGGGTGATCTTGGTGGCGTTCGGGATCCTGCTCGTCACCCACCAGGTGTCCTGGCTGTCCTCGCAGGTCAACCAGCTGCTCATCTGGTTGCACCTCAACCACCTGGTGAACAGCTGACCATCTGCGCACCTCGGCCCTCCCGGTAGCCTTGGGTCCCCATGGTGGCCGTTCAACTCCGAGAGGTCGTGGCCGTTGCGGCTGGCTTCCCGGTGCTCGCAGGGGTCTCCCTCGACGTCGCAGAAGGCGAGGTGGTGGCGGTGCTCGGCGCCAACGGCGCGGGCAAGACCAGCCTGCTGCGGACGATCGCTGGGCTCGTGCCCCTGTCGGCTGGCCGAGGCATCGTGCTCGGCGTCGAACTCGGCACCTCGCCGGGCTCGCTCGGCGGCCGAGTCGGGCTCGTAGGGCATGCGCACGGGCTCTACGACGAGCTCAGCCCACTTTCCAACCTCCGCTTCATCGCTCGGGTGGCGAGGCGAGAGCAGGGGTCGATCGCCGCGGCCCTGGCTGACGTTGGCATCAACGATCGGGTGGCTGGCACCCCACTGCAACGCCTCAGCGCCGGCCAGCGTCGGCGGGTGGCGCTGGCGGCGGTGGAGCTTCGAGCACCCGAGCTGCTGCTGCTCGACGAGCCCCATGCCGCCTTCGACGCTGAGGGTCGCACGCTCATCGCTCGGTCCATCGCTCAAGCGAGCGCGCGGGGGGCTGCGGTGGTCTTCACCAGCCACGACCCCGACCTCGCCCGCCCGTTGGCCGATCGCGTGCTGACCATGGCTGGTGGCATCGTGACCGAAGTCGCCTTCGGGCAACGACCCAAGGAGGCGCACGATGTGGCGTGACGCCTGGGCGGTGCTGGTCAAGGACCTCGGGATCGAGGCTCGAACCAGGGTCGGACTCTGGCAGGTGCTGCCCTTCGCCGTGCTGACCGTGGTGCTCTTCGCCTTCGCGCTCGGTCCGCACCACGGTGTCCTCAAGGCGGCCGCGCCGGGGCTGTTCTGGCTCGGGGTGCTGTTCACTGCGCTCCTGCTCATTGGGCGGTCGACCACCATTGAGTCCGGTGAGGGGGTGGGCGACGCCCAGCGGCTCTTGGGCATCGACGCCTCTGGGGTGTTCTGCGGCAAGGCCATGGCGATCGCCGTTGAGCTGTTGGTGGTCGAAGTCCTCTTGCTGCTCGGGGTCATGGCGCTGCTCAGCTACCGACCGAGCCACCTGTGGCTGGTCGCAGTGGCAGCACCCTTGGCCACCATTGGCTTGGCCGGCGTCGGCACGCTGTACGGGGCGATTGCTGGCGGTGCGCGAGTTCGAGAGACCTTGCTTCCTATGCTGGTACTGCCGGTGCTCGCTCCGGTGCTCATCGCTGCGGTCAAGCTCTTCGCCCTGGCCCAGAGTGGACCGGTGGCCAAGGCCACCCCGTGGCTATGGGTGCTCGGGGTGTTCGCCGTCGTCTACACGGCCGCAGGGATCGTCTTGTACGGCCAAGTCCAGGAGACCAGTTGAGGACGTACCTGCTCAGAACCACCGGGATCGCTGCGGTCCTCGGCCTCGCGCTCACCGCCTGGCTAGGTCTGGTGGTGACGCCGCCCGATGCGTTCCAAGCCGACTACGTGCGGCTGCTGTACATCCACCCTCCCTTGGCGTGGGTGGCCTACCTCGCCTTCGGCATCGCCGCGCTGTGCTCGATCTTGTACCTGTGGCCGAGAACCCGGTCCCTCGCCGTTGACCGGATGGCGCTGTGCTGCGTCGAGGTCGGGGTGGTCTTCGCGCTGCTGACCTTGGTCACGGGCTCAATCTGGGGGCGCCCCACCTGGGGTGCCTTCTGGGTCTGGGATGCCAGGCTCACCTCGACGGCGCTCATGGCCGTTCTGTTCATCGGCTACCTCGCTCTGCGCAAGGTGCCCGGCAGCCCCGACCAAGTCGCCAAGCGTGCTGCGGTGGCAGCGGTCGTCAGCTTCGTCGACGTCCCCATCGACTACTACTCGGTGCAGTGGTGGAACACCTTGCACCAGACCTCCACCTTGGAGATCGGTGCCATCCACGGTTCGATGGCGTGGGCGCTCTTGCTGGGCTTCCTCTCGTTCACCTTGCTGTTCGCGTGGATGGTCGGGGTCCGCTACCGCATCGAGGCGACGCGGGCGCTCGATGCAGAGCGCGCCCTGCGTGACGCCGTCGCCGC
Source organism: uncultured Actinomycetes bacterium (assembly GCA_903847955.1). GTDB lineage: Bacteria > Actinomycetota > Acidimicrobiia > Acidimicrobiales > RAAP-2 > CAINFA01. The sequence goes on along the minus strand of CAINFA010000045.1, from coordinate 1,460 downwards.
CCGCCAGCGCGAGGGTGGCGTCATGGTGGAGGTGGGCGTATGACCGCGCTCGAGCTCTCGGCGGTTGACACCTTGCAGCATCCGTGGGCCTACATCTACGGCGGCTACCTGCTCACCTTCGGGGCTCTTGGCGGGTACGCGCTGAGCCTGTGGTGGCGGTGGGCCCACCGTCCCAAGGCCGATGCCACCGAGGAGGCGCCACGGTGAGCGACGCCGTTGCGAGTGCGACCTTCGACGACGAGCTGGCGACCCCGGCGCCTCGTCCGAGGATCAAGGCGAGGGTGGTGGTGGCCCTCGTGGTCATCGTGGCCGCCATTGGCTTCTTGTTGGTCAAGGGGATCGGCAGTTCGCTGAACTACTACGACACCGTGGATCAGGCCCTGGCCAATCGATCCCAGTTGGGGACTGGGCAACTCAACCTCGAAGGCGTGGTGCGGCCAGGATCGATCACCCCCACCTCGAAGGGCACCGACTTCTTCATCGAGGGGACCAAGGCCGATGTCTGGGTCGTGAACACCGGCAGTCCGCCACAACTGTTCCAGGCCAACATCCCCGTCGTGGTGGTGGGGCACTTCGACTCGCCGCACGCACTCGTGTTCGACTCCAACCAGATCTTGGTGAAGCACAGCGCCAGCTACATCGCGGCCAACCCGACGCGGGTGCGTGCTCCCAACGGCACTGTTCGGTGACGGCGGAGGGTCGATGAACATCGTCGTGGGCCAGATTGGGGTCTGGGTGGCCTTGGTGGTCGCCCTCGTGGCGGCGATCACCATGGCTGTCGCCAACCTCCGAGGGATCGCTCGTCCGAGCATCGATGGCGCCGTCTTCGCCCCCCTCGTGCTCGGCGCCTTGGGGCTGTCGATGGTCGCCATGGAGCGGGCGCTCATCACCCACGACTTCACGGTGGCCTACGTCGCGCAGAACAACGCCCTGGGCACGCCGCTGCTGTACTCGATGACCGGGTTGTGGTCGGCCCTTGAGGGCTCAATCCTGCTCTGGGGATTCTTATTGGCGCTGGTGCTGGTGGCGGTGGTGCTCCGCTACCGGGCGCAACGCGATGACCTCGTGGTGCGGTGGGCGATGGTGGTGTTGTTCGGGGTCTCGGCCTTCTTCAGCTACCTCATGGCGGTGCCTGCCAACCCCTTCACCCACACCACGGGCCCCATCCCGGTCGATGGCGCCGGCCCCAACGCCCTCCTACAGGACAACCCCCTCGTGGCCATCCACCCCCCGCTGCTGTACCTCGGCTTCGTAGGGTTCACCGTTCCCTTCGCCTTCACCATTGGGATGCTCATCACCGGCAGGGTGGCTGACCAGTGGCTCGTCGCCACCCGCCGCTGGACACTCGTCAGCTGGACCTCGCTCAGCGTCGGCATCGTGCTCGGGGCGTGGTGGAGCTACCAAGTGCTCGGATGGGGTGGTTTCTGGGCGTGGGATCCGGTGGAGAACGCCGCGCTCAT
>CAINFA010000044.1 GCA_903847955.1 uncultured Actinomycetes bacterium | reverse complement strand
GACCACCATCGGGCTGTCTGAGGACCTCCACAAAGGCTTGATCGAGCGCTTCCGGGCCTTGCCGATGTCCCGAGCGGCCGTGCTCGGGGGACGCACCACCGCTGATGTGGTGCGCAACGTGGTGGTGCTCGTGATCTTGACCGTGGTGGGCTTCGCCGTGGGGTACCGCTTCGACACCGGCGCGGCCAAGTTCCTGGCCGGGTTGGCCTTGATGCTCTTCTTCGCCTACGCCCTCAGCTGGGGCTTCGCCACCATCGGCCTCAAGGCACCCAACGCCGAGACCGCGCAGTTGATGGCCTTCCCCATCCTGTTCCCCTTGACCTTCGCCTCAGGTGCCTTCGCTCCCCTGCAAACCCTGCCGGGCTGGCTGCAGCCGATCGCCACCTGGCAGCCGGTGGGGTGCCTCGTCAGCGCCAGCCACTACCTGATGACCGGCGGTCCGCTCTTCCAAGACGCCAAGTGGATCGGGATCACGTTGCTGTGGACCGTTGGGATGCTGGTCGTGTTCTCGACCCTCGCCATCAGGAGCTTCCGCAAGGCGGTCTGAGCCGCCTCAGCTCACATCGGGCCGAAGGAGTCCACCTCGTAGCGGAGGATCTCCGCCGGTCCAGCCACGATGCCAGGCATGGCCTCGAGGAAGGTGGCCATGTGCGCGGAGCCGAAGTGGGTGTCGAGCGCCGCCTGGTCCTCCCAGTGCTCGATGAGGTGGCACAGCCCTTCCTCGGCCACGTCGAAGCCGAAGCGGTAGCAGTGGCAGCCCTCCTCGGCCTCAGAGGCGGCCGACATGGTCGCCAAGACCTCGCGGTCCTGGTCCAGCTTGGATGGGTCGAGCCGGATGGCTCCTCGGATCACGATGCTCATCGGGTGGTCCTCTCTTGCAGGTTGGCGAGTAGCCCGTCGATGGGTACCCGGACTTGTTCGGTGGTGTCACGGTCCCGCACGGTGACCGCACGGTCCTCGAGGCTGTCGAAGTCGACCGTCACGCACCACGGCGTTCCGACCTCGTCCTGGCGACGGTAGCGCTTCCCGATGGACTGCGTCTCGTCGTAGTCGCACTGGAAGTGCGGCTGGAGGAGCTTGAGCACCTCTTTCGCCGTCGGCTCCAAGGTGTCCTTCTTCGACAGCGGCAGCACCGCTACTTGGCTGGGGGCGAGGCGCCAGTCGAGGTGCAGCACCACCCGGGTCTCACCACCCACCGTGTCCTCGTCGTAGGCCGAGAGGAGGAAGGCCATCATGGCCCTCGTCGCCCCTGCGGCAGGCTCGATCACCCACGGGGTGTAGCGCTCGCCAAAGGCTTGGTCGAAGTACTCGAGCTTCACCCCCGAAGCGCCAGCGTGGGCGGAGAGGTCGTAGTCGCCGCGGTTGGCGATCCCCTCGAGCTCGTCGAAGCCCCAGGGGAAGCGGTACTCGATGTCGGTGGTGCCCTTGGAGTAGTGCGACAGGTCCTTGGCGTCGGCCACGTGCTTGACCAGATCTGCGGCTGGAATCCCAAGGTCGAGGTACCACGAGAACCGCTCGTCGACCCAGTACTGGTACCATGCGTCGGCCTCGGCGGGGGGCACGAAGTACTCCATCTCCATCTGCTCGAACTCTCTGGTCCGAAAGACGAAGTTGCCCGGCGTGATCTCGTTGCGGAAGGACTTGCCGATCTGGGCGATGCCAAAGGGCGGCTTCTTGCGCGAGGTGGAGAGCACGTTGGCGAAGTTGGTGAAGATGCCTTGGGCCGTCTCAGGACGCAGGTAGGCGGTCGAGCCCTCCCCCTCCACTGGACCGGCCTGGGTCTTGAACATGAGGTTGAAGGCACGAGCCTCGGTCAGCTCGGTCGAACCGCAGTTCGGGCAGACGCCGTCGATCTTGTCCTCGCGCCAGCGCTCGTGGCAGCT
>CAINFA010000043.1 GCA_903847955.1 uncultured Actinomycetes bacterium | reverse complement strand
GCCACCGCGACGGCCGTCGAGCTCCAGCACGTCGAGCACCATGGGTGGCTCGGCATCCATGGTCCCCCTAGTGCCGACCCCCCGCTACTTCCGGCTCAGTCGAGCATGACCGTGAGCTCGGTGAGCCAGGTGTCGAGGCATTGGGCAGCATCGTCGCCCAGTGTGGCGACGAGCGCGGCTTGGGCTGCGGTCCACGCATCTCCGGCAGCGCTGAGCCTGGCGCTTCCTTCGTGGGTGATGCGGACGGACATCGATCGACCGGTGGTTGAGATCTCGGCCGGCTCCACCCAGCCTCGTGACTGCAGCACCGCCAAGTTCCTGCTCACCGTTGACCGCTCCATGCCGAGGGTGTTGGCCAACATTGAGGGCTTCACCGGACCGGCCATGAGGGTCAGCGCCGTGAGCACCTCGAGTTGGGGAACCGAAAGTCCAAGGGGGCGGAGGTGCAACTCGAAGTGGCGGTCCACCAATCGGTGGAGCTGCCCGACTCTCGTGCCGAGGCACCCGGCTCGAATCGTCGCCGCGAGTCCCGCGGCTGAGGTGCTGTGTTGCATCTTGTGCTCCCAATATATAGTGTACCTACACCACATAGTGATGTATCTACAACCTACTACGGAGGGTCTCTCGTGTCGAACTTCGCCACCTTGGCTGATCGGAACCGAAGCTTCGCCGAACGTGCGGGCCACCGTGCCCTCACGAGTGTCATGCCAAAGGTGCCGGTCTTCGTGGTTACCTGCCTCGACCCCCGCACGGACCCGGCCAGCTTCCTCGGCGTGGCGCCAGGTGATGCACCGGTCATCAGGAACGCTGGAGGGCGGGTCACCGACGAGGTCATCAACGACGTGGCGTTCATCGCCTACATGGCCGAAGCGCTCGGGGCTGGTGGCAGCGATGGTCCGACGTTGGAGGTGGCCATCGTCCACCACACCAAGTGCGGCACGGGGTTCTTGGCTGACCCAGGGTTTAGGGCAACCTTCGCCGCCCGCAGCGGTCTCGATGACCGCGCGCTCGAGGCTGAGGCGGTCATCGATCCCGAAGCAACCGTGCGAACAGACGTCGACCGCTTGGTGACCTCGCCCAAGCTGACCTCGAGTGTGGTGGTGTCGGGTCACGTCTACGACCTCGACACGGGCCTCGTCACGACGGTGATTCGAGGTGCCACGCCTCTGGCCAGCCTGAGGTAACGCCCCACGCCGACGCTCGATGGGCGCTCGATGCGGGTGCCATGTGCCGGCGACCCACCGCCGCTCGGAGGTGTAGGTCGTCTCGGTGATTTTCGGGGACCTCGACGGTGTCATGAGGTCCTGGGGTCCCACGCCTTCTACCGAGTGCAACGATGGCCGCGGACGTCGCCACGTGGAGGAGGGAACCGCATCGACCGTGGCTCGGCGGACCCCGAGCGCGCAGGTCTCCAGCGTCTGGAAGGATCGGGGACCGTGACGATCTCACCACGTGGACAGGGCACCGCCCCCGAGCCTTCCCCGCTCGCTCGTGCGTTGGGTCACCCCCAGCGCGGTCAGGCGGTCTCCTCATGACGATGGGTGATCTGCAAGGCGTGGCGGGCGGCGACCCCCACGACGAGCGAGCCCCGAGGTACCTCCAAACACCACGAGCGGCTGGTGTTGCAGGCATCTTGTTCGCCCTGATCTTCGCCACGATCATCGTGCTGTTTCGGAGCGTCTTGCCGCTGAACCCTGAGGCTGCTGGGACGTGGTTGACCGACGCCCGAGATCGGCAAGCACTCGACGTCGCCCTGGCGCTCATCCCCTTCGGCGGGATCTTCTTCCTGTGGTTCATGGGGGCCGTCCGAGCCCACATCGGCGAAGCCGAGGACAAGTTCTTCGCCACCATCGTGCTCGGCAGTGGCCTACTGTTCATCGCCATGCTGTTCGTCTTCGGGGCGCTGTTCGGAGCCTTGGTGAACCTCGCTGGCCTCTACCACGGAGAGCCACCCTTGGCGATGTGGCGCCTTGGTCGCGAGGTGTCGTTCAACGTCGCCATCGTCTACGCCATGCGCGTGGGTGCGGTCTTCATGTTCTCGTCGTCGGTCATCGCCTACCGACTCCGGAACCACGTCCGGCCGGTGATCATCGTGGGATTCGTTGGTGCACTGACCCTGCTGCTCGTGAGCCCGACCACCCCATGGCTGCAGTTGATCTTCCCGTTCTGGGTCCTGCTCGTCAGCTGCAACATCTTGGTCTTGGCGTATCGCCGACGGAACCAAGGGGCGGGCGCGTGATCGTCAGCCCCCTCGACATGTGGCTCGAGCGCACCGGTTGGCACGCGTCGTGGCATCGTGGTCTCTCGCTGGTCGTCGGGAGGTGAAGCACCCCTTCGCGCAGTGGCGGAGCACGCTTCGCAGCGACGCCGCCGCAGGTCTCGTCCTCGGGGTGGTGAGCGTGCCTGACGGTCTCGCCGCAGGCCTGCTGGCGGCGGTCAACCCGCTCTCAGGCCTCTACGCCTACCTGTTCGGGACCTTCACCGGTGCGCTCGTGACGAGCTCCTCATTCATGGCCATTCAAGCGACGGGTGCAATGGCCATCATCGTGGCCGACGTTCCGGCGCTGCACGCCACGAGCGACCCCCAACGTGCCCTGTTCACCTTGGCCATCCTCACCGGCATCACCATGGTGCTGGCCGGTCTCTTACGGTTGGGGGCGGCACTGCGCTTCGTCTCCAACGCCGTGATCGTGGGCTTCATCAGCGCGGTCGGAGTCAACATCGTCTTGGGCCAACTCGCCACGTTCACCGGCTACCGGGCCAGTGGGGTCAATCGCGTGATTCGAGCCCTCAACACGGTCATCCACCCCGGCCGGCTCCACTACCAGACCCTCGGCGTGGGGATCGCCACCATTGCTCTCATCCTCGTGCTCGAGCGGACCAAGCTCGGCCCACTAGGACTCGTGGTGGCGGTCATCATGACCTCCGTTGGCGTCGCACTCCTCGGCTGGTCCCACGTTGCAGTGCTCGACGATCTCGGCGCCATCCCTCGATCGCTCCCACTCCCCGTCGCACCTTCGTTGCGGTTGGTGCCGGTGCTGATCGTCCCGGCGGTGGCGTTGGCGTTCGTGGGGCTGGTGCAAGGTGCGGCGATCACTGCCAACTACACCAACCCCGATGGCAGTTACCCCGATGCGTCACGGGACTTCGTCGGCCAGGGGGCGGCCAACGTCGTGGCAGGGGTCTTCCAGGGCATGCCGGTCGGCGGCTCGCTCTCGGCGTCGTCGTTGAACAAGGCGGCTGGTGCCCGGACGCGGTTGTCGCTGGTCATCGCGTCGATGGTGATGTCCGTCGTCATCGTGGCCTTCGGTGGGGTCGTTGGCCACATCGCTATGCCGGCGCTGGCTGGGCTCCTCATGCTCATCGGCTTCCGCACCATCAAGCCCGCCGACATGGTGTCGGTCTGGAAGACGGGCGCGGTGCAGAAGGCGGTGCTCGTCACGACCTTCGTGCTCACCATGCTGATTGCGCTGCAGTACGCGGTGTTGGTAGGCGTGGGGCTCTCGGTCATCTTGCACGTCGTTCGCCAGTCGAACCAGGTCACCATCACCCGTTGGCAGCTCAACGACGACGGCGACGTGATCGAAGGTGCTCCACCGGCCTCGCTCGCCAGCAACGACGTGGTCGTCCTCCAGCCCTACGGGAGCCTCTTCTTCGCCGCCGCGCCCACCTTCGAGGCTGCGCTGCCAGCGGTTGACCAGGCGTCCTCGCACTCGGTGGTGATCTTGAGGCTCCGAGGCCGAAGTGACCTCGGCACCACCTTCATGGACGTCCTGCGTCGCTACGCCGAGAGCCTGTTGGCCGTCGAGAGCAAGTTCGTGATCGTCTCGGCCAATGCTCGCATCCAAGAGCAGCTGGCGGTGACCGGGATCACCCGCCTCATCGGTGCATCCAACATCTACGAAGGCGACGAACGAGTGGGGGCAACCCTCCGTCGTGCCTACCAAGACGCGAGGTCGTGGGTTGACGACCACGAGCGTCCGGAGGGGACGGCGGGGTAGCCCCTGTTGTCCAACGTGACGGACCGTCGGCGGAAGCGGTTGGTCGGCGGGCCCACTGGGTCGTGGAGTTCATGCCTCAGGCGACGATCATGCCCCGGGTTCTCGTGCCCGATGTGGGTGCACAACGCAGTGGAGTCGTGGGCGTCCTCGAGCGAGCTACCACGTCCTCGGGAAGCCGATCCCGCACCTGCTGGTTGATCGGTGGCGCATGGATGAACCTGCGTGGCCCTGCAAGCCATCAGGCGGCGACCCATCGAGGTGGGGCGACCCCGGCTACTTGCGCCAGAACAAGAGGTGTGTCACGCCACTTGGGCTCGGAACCGTCTCGAGGTTGAACCGATCGAGGACCTCCTGGGGTGAGGACCACAGGCGCTCCCCGCGACCGAGCTCGATGGGGGAGACCACGACGTGCATGGTGTCGACGAGGTCCGCCTCGAGGAAGGCGCGCACGGTCGCTACCCCTCCGCCCAGACGGACGTCGTTGCCATCGGCCGCTTCTCTTGCTTGCCGGAGCGCTTCTTCAGGGGTGGCGTTGACGAAGTGGAACGTCGTGTCGGTCAAGGTGAACGAGGGCCGTTCGTAGTGGGTGAGGACGAACACCGGGGTGTGGAAGGGCGGTGTCTCGCCCCACCAACCCTTCCACTCCTCGTTCTCCCAGGGACCACGGAGGGGTCCAAACTTGTTCCTCCCCATGATCTCGGCACCAATGCCGTGGTGCATGTCCCTCGTGAAGTAGTCATCGAGGCCGCGAGTCCCACCGGGCTCGGCACGGTTCACCCAGCTCGCGGTTGCTCCGGCCCAGCCGACGAGGTCTGCCGGATTGGCGTGTCCGAAGGGTCGCTCGAGGCTCTGGCCCTCACCGGCCCCGTAGCCGTCGGAGGAGATGTTGAAGCATTGGAGTCGCAGGAGTTGGGGCACGGCACGTCCTTCCACGTCACCTGAGTGGCCAAGCGTACGCCCGAGCGCATTGGTAGGGATGGTGCAGCATGCCATTGCGCTCGACAGAAGCTCGACGGCGACTGGTTCGGTACATTCACCATGTGGTGAATCTCCGACGAAACGACGCCCAAGCTGCGGTGGAGCCCTTTGGGTGGAGCTACCTCCTGGGGTCCCTCGTGGCTCGGTACCCCGCGAGGTCCATGGTCGACGGCGTGGAGCTGGCGACGGTCGTCATCGACGCAGCAGGGACGGCGTGCCAGAACCGACTGCAGATTGATGTTCGACCAGACGGCGTGCGACTTGGGGTGGCAGACGGATCTGGAGGGGTCACTGCGCTCGAGGTGGAGCTCGTCGCTCGCATCGCCGCAGCGCTCGGTGCCCGAGGTGTCCATCCCGCTCCAAGCTCGACGACGTCTGAGAGCCATCCGGTCGTGGAACTCGAGGTAGCCATCGACACCCCCGACGCTGAGCGGATCGCACCGTTCTGGCTCGCAGCGCTTGGGTACGACCAGTCTCGCTTCATCAACGGCGCGCTCATCGACCCGGCCGGACGGTTACCGACGGTGTGGTTCCAAGCAATGGATCCCGTTCGTACCGAGCGCAACCGCATCCACCTCGACGTCACCGTGCCGCACCAAGAGGCGAGCAAGCGGATTGCCGCCGTTCTCGCTGTGGGTGGAACGGTTGGACCGACGTCGGCACCGCCAGCCTTCACCGTGTTGGTTGACCCCGATGGCAACGAGGTGTGCATCAGCACCTGGCAAGGTCGTGACGAGACGTCGTGAAGCCACCGAGGGACCTGTGACCACAACCGACGCGGACCTCGACCATTCGTCGACGACGTCTCCACCAACATCGGGGGGAGAATGGTCGTGGCCGAGGTGCCACGTGGAGGCGGGATGTTCACCAATCAGATCCGACCAGCGCGGCCTGGCGATGCCCCGAGCGTCGTGCAGTTGGCGATCGACACGGAGATGTTCGGCATCGATGAGGTTGGCTTCTTCGACGAGCTGCTCACAGGCTTCTTCAACGGAACCCTGAACGACCACCATTGGCTGGTTCTTGAGGGAGACGATGGCTCCGTGCACGCTGCGGCGTACTACGCACCAGAACCCTTCGCCGACCGCGTGTGGAACGTGTACTTCATCGACGTTGCACCCGACCATCAAGGTCGCGGCCTTGGCGCCACGTTGATCGCGTGCATCGAGGAGCAGCTGCGTGCCGCGGGAGAACACCATGCTCGAGTGTTGATCGTCGAGACCTCCTCGAACGAGCAGTACGCCCGGACCAGATCCTTCTACCGCGCCCTCGGCTTCGACGAGGAGGCACGGATTCGCCAGTTCTACGGACCCGTCGACGACAAGGTGGTGTTCTGGAAGGCACTCGTGCGAACCCCCTCGCCGTGAGTGTGCGGTGACCGAGGCTCGTGGTGGGCGACCTCGAAGCAAGTCCTCACGTTCGACGTGGTGACGGCACGCTCTGCGTCGCTTCGACGCAGTTCGACGAGGTCAGTGCGTTGTCTGGCAGTCACTTCGCCGGGGCTGGTACCTCGTGCGCCTGAGTTGGGCGAGGCGCTGCGTCCGGCCACGTGAACTCGGCTCGCCATCGTCGTCCCGTGGTGCTCAGCAAGCGCCCCGCACCTCGCATGGATGGTCGTGGGGGAACGACGGCCGGATTGCTCGACGAAACCATCGGGGAGCACGCAACGGAAGGCTGCGTTGCGCGGAGCCTCAGGGGATGAGGACGACCTTTCCTCGAGCCGGCTTGTCCTCGAGGTACCTGAACGCGGCTTGGACCTCGTCGAGCGGGAAGGTCCTCGCGATGGGAACCTCGAGCTCTCCGCCCTCGAGCAACGCGAGGAGTTCTGCCAGGACGGCGCTGTTGGCCGCTGCTGCACTGCCTTCTGCCTTGACGCCGAACTGCCCAACGGCAGGGAAGTCGATGATGGTGTCGATCCGTGACGGGTCGACACCTGCCTCGATGGCGAGTTGCACGTTGCCGTGACCGGCGGTGTCGATGAACGCATCGATCCGTGGGGTGAGCGCTGCCAGGGCTTCGGAGAGCTGGCCCTCGTAGCTCACGGGCTCGACGCCAATGGATCGCAACCAGTCGTGGTCCTTGGTCGATGCGGTGCCGATCACCCTCGCGCCCCGTCGCTTCGCCAGCTGGCACGCAATGCCTCCGACTCCGCCGGCGGCACCAGCAACGACGACCGTCTCGCCCTCGGTAGGTGCCACCGCCCGGACGGCGGCGTAGGCCGTGGTCCCAGCGACGAAGAGACTCCCCGCAACCTCCCATGGAACAGAGGTTGGCTTCGCGGTCAGGTTCGCCTCCTGGACGACGACCACCTCCGCGTGGCTCGCTCGGTCATCGGTGAAGCCGACCACGGCATCACCCCCGGTGAAGCGAGTCACGCCCGAGCCAACGGTCTCAACAATCCCAGCGAGGTCGCTCCCCTCGCCGGAGGGAAACGTGGCGGGGAAGCGGTCGTGGAGAAACCCTGTCCGAATCTTGGCCTCTCCAAGGTTGAGACCGGCAGCCCGGACGCGTACGAGGACCTCGCCGGGCCCAACCGGAGGAACCTCTACCTCCACTACGTCGAGGACCTCTGGTCCGCCGTAGGTGTTGAATCGAACGGCCTTGGGCATGTTGGTCTCCTCGCTGCGTACTCAGGGCGTGCGGGAGAGCATCTCATAATCGTCGACCCTTCCGCACCAGTCCTCAGGAGGCCTTGGCTCATCGCCGGGGACGGAGAAGCCGCTCGACTGCGGCACAGCAGTGCCAACGGGGAGCGAACACCGACTGAGGTCGCAGCCCTCCCTGCCGTCGTCACACCTCGATTCGCCGAAGCACTCGACCCCGAGGAGAGCCACGGAACCTCGGGACCACACGAGAGGGTCACCGCAACGGCCAGCAAGGCTCCTTGAGGTCCCCTTAGAACTTGGGAACTCCTGGAGCAGTCATCCCATTGCTCAACTTCTCGGCGCACCCTCGCGGACGTCCATTGTGCTCAGCGCGCGAGCTGGCTGAGGGCTACCGTGTGCAGAAGTGCTGACCAAGGAGGACGCCGTGAGCGATCCAGACAAGACCACGAAGGGTGCGCACCGTTTCGTGCGAGCTCGGATGCGAACCTCGTTGGTGATCGGCGGATCTGCCGTGCTCGTTGGCGGCCTCGTGCTCCTCGATGCCACAGGAGCGCAAGCGACAACGTCGCACGCGACCTTCATTCCGACGAGCACCTGCAACACCAACGACTACGCGTACTTCTCGAACGCTGCGGGCGCGCAAATCCCTGGCACCTCGGTAGATCCGAGTTTCGTTGGAGCATTCCCGCTCCAGTCGGTGACCTTCAACGTGACGGCGACGACCCTCTCGAAGTTCAACTTCGGTGACGTAACGTTCACCATGGCTGCGGACACGACGGTTCCGCAGATGTACTCGACGCTCGCCTCAGGCGACCACTTCAAGACGGTGATTTTCGACCTCGGGTCGTGCACCGGTGACTCCGGGACCCACGTTCCGCTGCAGGCATCCATGCTCTTAGGAACCCTCAGATCGCAAACGGTCACTGCCACGTCGACCGGGACGCTCGTCACCTACACCCTCTCCTACGGCGGACTGATAGAGCGGGCGAACGTCACCGTCAGTACGCGGTAACTCCTTCTGGCCCCGGGGAAACGTGTTTCCCGGGGCGAGGAGCCGGTGCCGGATTCGGCTAAGTCAACCTCGAGGCGTGCCAACTCGACGTGCCGTGGTCTGTGACGACGCCAGAGTGCTGGCACTGCTGTTGCCGGAGGTCCCCGCCCACTGAGCCATGACGAGAGCATGGATGCGGCAGTGGTTCGCTCGGCACCAAGAGATGCGGGCTGTGCGATCGCGACGTTGGCGATGTAACGACGCACCACAGTGTTGGAGCTCACGGGACTCCGTTCGAACCCCTTCAAGGAGCTTCTTGTCAGACTTGGCGGGGCGCGCTGGCTCGGAGCAACCCGCGCCCGACGTGGGGTGGAGATGATGGGGCATCGTTCGAATCCCCTTGATGTCGTCGATGCCGTTGAGGGGTAACGGATGGCTCGAGCCTGCCGCGGTGAACGTCGACGCGCGCTGCGTCGAGCATGCTCAAGGAACGCGAGGCAATGGTTCGGTGGGCGGGCGGTCCAATCGAATGAGGCCCGCCGAGGTTGGCTCGAAGCCACATGCGTCGTAGTAGAAGCGCCTCAGGCCAAGGTCGAAGTCAACGTGCAGCCACTCACAGCCAGCGGTGCCTGCTTCGTGCTTGGCAATCTCGACGAGGCGCGTTCCGATGCCCTCTCCCCGAGACCCTGCGTCCACCATGGTGTCCTGGAGCCAGGCGTGCACTGCTCCATCCCAAACCACGTTCACGAAGCCAACGAGGCTTCCGTTGCTCCGTGCAACGACCCACCCAAGGCTGTGGCGGTTGACGAGCGTCTCCCAATCCCACTCGTCCGCCGAGAACACCCGTGTCTCGAACGCCTCAGCATGCAGGGCATTGACCTCGTCGTTCTCAAAGGCACCGCGCCATTGGTAGTCGATCGACATGCCCGGCAGTCTTCCAGACCAGTGCTCCAACGAGTGCAGACCTGGGGAACCTTGGGAAGATCCCTAGCCGAGTACTGGGTAGAGGGCACGAGACGACGACGACGTGCTCCCCGCTCGCTGCGGTAGCGACAGTGCGCAACTCCTCGACGCGGCGCTGGACCAACCGGAGAGCGTGCGGTTGGTCGCGAGTTGGTGCCGAGTTGAGGGGTTTCACATCATCGATGGTCTTGTCCTTCGAGCAACTCGTTGACCAACGCGTCGACGTGGATGCGAATCTCGTCTCGGACTCCTCGCACCACGTCAATGGGTTGACCGGCGGGATCGGTGAGTTCCCAATCGAGGTACCGCTTGCCGGGATAGACCTTGCAGGCGTCGCCGCAACCCATCGTCACGACGACGTCCGCTTCTTGCGCCATTTCATCGGTGAGTGCTTGGGGAACCCGCCCGTCGAGATCGATACCCAGCTCCGCCATGACCTTGACGGCGGCTGGATGCACGGTCTCGCCCGGCGCGGAGCCGGCGGAGAGCACACGGATGCGACCACCGGCCGAGGCTTCGAGGAGTGCTGCGGCCATCTGCGAGCGCCCCGCATTGTGGACGCAGAGGAACAAGACGGTGGGGAGTGGTTGCTTCATTCGTCGTCTCCTCTGACGTCGTGGTGCGGCACGAAGAGCTCTTCAGCCTCGGTCTTCGTGAGCCCTGGATACAGCGCCCTCACGAGGACGATGGCGCACGCAGCACCGAGAATCTGGGCACCGATGAAGGGCAGTGCGGAACTCGGCGCGATGCCTGCGAAGGTGTTGGAGAACATGCGCCCAATCGTGATCGCTGGGTTGGCGAAGCTCGTTGAGGAGGTGAAGAAGTAGGCCGCGGCGATGTAGGCCCCCACGGCGGCGGGCGTCACCGACGAACGACCATTCCTGGCCAAGGCGAAGATCACGAGGAGCAAGCCGGCGGTCGCGATCACCTCGGAGAGCAGGTGTGGTCCCGTTGCTCGCTGATGTGTGGAAATGCTCACCGTCTTGAGCGCGAACATCACGTTCGAGGCGATGGCTCCAGTGATGCATCCGGCAATCTGCACTGGGAGGTACGCCGCAGCGTCGCCGAAGGTGATCCCGCCGAAGGCAGCGTCAACCAAGGACACGACGGGGTTGAAGTGAGCACCAGAGACCGAGCCGAAGATCAAGATGATGGCCACCAACCCGGCTCCAGTGGCGATGGCGTTCTCGAGCAACTCCAAGCCGGTTTGTCCCGCCGAGAGTTGCTGGGCGGCGATACCAGAGCCCACGACCACCATGGCTAAGAGTGCACTACCGAGGAACTCACCGAGGAGTCTTCGCCACAGGGCAACGCCTTCCATGGCTCAGCAGCAACGTTGCGACGTAGCTTCACCAACCGTGACGGCCACCGGCTCTGCTGCGCAGCACGTTCCACCGTCAGTTGGCCCCGACATCGTCTGGGCGTCAGCCAGCACCGTGTAGACCTCCCACTTCTGGTCGTCAGGACCATCTACCCACACCTTGTCCTGCACCGCAAAGCAGCATGTCGTCGAGTCCTCGAGGTCCGTCGCGAGCCCTTCCCCAGCGAGCCGCTGGGTGGCGGCGATGACCTCTTCAGTCGTCATCACCTCGACGCCGAGGTGGTTGATCGTCCCTGGGGCTCCACCGCCTTCGAAGAGCACGAGCTTGAGCGGAGGCTCGGCGATGGCGAAGTTGGCGTAGCCGTCCTCGACCTTCGCGGGTCCAATGCCGAAGAACTTCGTGTAGAAGTCGATCGCCTCGTTGAGGTTCGAGACTTTGAGTGCGAGCTGCAAGCGTGACATCGGGGCCACCCCCTAGGTAGATTGATATCCGTCGATGTAATCCTCACAGATACATTGATGAGTGTCAATGGGAGATTTCAATGGTGGAGCACACGACATCGATGGCAGCATCTGATCCCGTCAGTTGCTGTAGCCCTCTCGACGTCGAAGTGCTCAGCGAGCACGACGCGGTTGACATCGCGCGTGTCTTCGCCGCCCTCAGCGATCCGATTCGACTTCGGCTACTCAGCCTCGTGGCCTCTACGGGAGAGGTTTGTAGCTGTGACCTCGAAGCGCCGCTCGAACGCAGTCAGCCCACCATCTCGCACCACACACGCATCCTCTCCGAGGCTGGCTTGATCACTGGGGAGAAGCGTGGGCGATGGATGTGGTGGAGCGTGAACACCGAGAGGCTCGAGCAGGCGGCGCGACTTCTCAGCGCATGAGGGTCTTCGAGGGGCTCTCGTCGCAGGAACTCGCCTGACCTGGGCGAGCAATGGCCGCATGATGCCTGCGAGCCCCAACCTCGAGTCTTGCCGTGGGCGTTGATCGACCAACGTTGCTGCGTGGGATGAACGGCAGGTCTTCCCGCGCTCTGTAGTGAGGACAGATCAGATGTCCTCGTCGCGTAGAAGCGATGGGACTCCGTTGGAGTTCCCTCCGAAGGTGGAGGCATGTTCGTGGATCGAGATACCAGCGCGATCGACCTCGGAGATTGGCGAATCTGGAGGAACGGCCGGCGAGCCTGCACCTCGCGCTGCAGCGTCCTAATTCCTCTTGGCGATGCGAGTGCGTTGAGCCAGCAGCATCCAGCACAGGAATGCCCCTGCCGAGAGTGCGGCAGGAATCCAGTGCCCGAGCAGGCACGAAGCGGCCACGGCCGCAGCGAAGGCTGTGAGGTTGCCTGCGACGTCGTAGACGGGGGCTACGAACTTGCGGTTGGCCAAGTGCGCGACGGCGATGACGAGGCCGCACGCGAACGTGACGGCGAGGAGCACGGTGACCATTCTCCGAAGTCTCGCGTGGAGTGGCACCCTCCCGCTCTGGCTGCTCGCAGAAGTGGGAGAGCATCACCGAAGTGCCGCTGTGCTGCAACGCCGTGACGTTCTGGGT
>CAINFA010000042.1 GCA_903847955.1 uncultured Actinomycetes bacterium | reverse complement strand
GATTCGAACCTGCGACGCACGGTTTAGGAAACCGACGCTCTATCCCCTGAGCTACGGGAGCCTGCTCATCGCGGCGCCACCGTGGCGCCTTATGCAGGCCCCCGGCAGAACTCGCGCCGGTGCAACGGTAGTTGCTCAGCCGCGCTCGGCGCTCCAAGCGGCACCTGGCGTGACCTCAAGGAGTGGGAGGAGAGGCGCTTCGGGATCTGGCGTAACACGTCCCAAGAGCGAACTCGACCATAGCTGCTCGACTCGGCCGAACTTCCACACGAGCAACGCAGTCGCCCAGGTGACGACGAACATCCCGACGATGATGAACCCGGCGGTGTTGATGCTGAAGGTGGCCATCACCTCCCAGAACCCACCGTTGAGGTGGAGCTCGGTGGCCAGCAGCCCGAGGACCTCAATGGAGCCGATGCACACGCAGATGGCAATCGACAAGGCCGTGATCGTGAGGTTGTAGTACACCTTGCGCACCGGGTTGAAGAAGGCCCAGCCGTACACGACGGTCATGAAGATTCCGTCGACGGTGTCCATGAGGGTCATCCCGGCCGTGAACAGCACCGGTAGGCAGACGATGGCGTACCACGGCAGGTGCTGGGTGGCCAGCAGTGCGGTCGTGGCGAGCAGCGCCACCTCGGTCGCGGTGTCAAAGCCCAGGCCGAAGACCACCCCAACGGGGTACATCTGCCACTCCTTGGTGATGGCCCGCATCCAGCGCCCAAAGAACCGGGACATCAGGCCCCGTTGCTCGAGTTGGCGCTCGAGCGCCTCCTCGTCGAAGATGCCCCGACGCATCTGGCGGAACACCCCCACGATGCCAGCCAAGATCACCAGGTTGAGCGCGGCAATGAGGAACAGGAAGCTGGCCGAGACGATGGTGCCAAAGACGCCACCGAACTGCTCGAGCCCAGAGTCCGAGTGCGAGACGGCCCCGTAGACGGCCTTCTCGGCCACCACGATGCCCGCTCCGATGGCGACCACGATGCTCGAGTGCCCGAGGGAGAAGAAGAAGCCCACGCTGACGGGCTTGCGCCCGTCGTGGAGCAGCTTGCGCGTGGTGTTGTCGATGGCGGCGATGTGATCGGCGTCGAAGGCATGGCGAAGGCCCAGGGTGTAGGCCAGGACCGCCACGCCAATCCCGAGGCCCTTGTAGTGCGACGGGACCACGAAGAGCCAGAAGGTACCGAACCCGACCACGTGCAAGGCCACGATGACGACGAGCATCAGCTTGGTCTGGAGCCACTCTGCTGGAGACAACTCCCGACGGAAGCCAACGAGGGCTCGGAGGGGACCACCGGCGCTCGATCCAGGACTGAGAGGCACCAGCCCTCCTTGGGGCATTGACGACGAGATCTGCACCCTACTGCAAGAGGTTCGCAACACCAAGGCCAGCGGTGACACCTCTCAACCCTGGGATCGTCGTCGGTAGGGTGTGGAATGACCAAGAGCTCGAGGGCAGCCGCCGCCGCCCCAGCGCCGCGCAGCCTCGACGAGGTCCTCGACCTCATCCGTGACCGTGGCGGTCGGGTCACGGCCAGCCGCAGGCTGCTGCTCGAGGTGCTGTTCGCCTCACCTGGACACCACAGCGTCGAAGAGCTTGCAAAGTTGGTCCAAGCAGTCGAGCCCGAGGTACACCTCTCCACCATCTACCGCAACGTCGAGGAGCTCGAGCGCCTCGGGGTCCTCGAGCACTCCCACCTGGGCCACGGACCTGCCACGTACCACCTCACCACCGGGGCCCACACCCACTTCGTGTGCGAGGAGTGCGGGACGAGCATCGAAGCGCCCGATGCCCTCTTCGAGCACCTCGCCGCCCAAGCGCTCGAGCGCTACGACTTCGCCATCAACCCCCACCACTTCGCCATCGTCGGGCGCTGCGCCTCCTGCCGCTGAACCCAGCTCAGTGGTGCATGCCGTCCTCATGGGTGATGTGGCTGGCTGGCTCGAGTTGGAAGGTGGCGTGCTCGACCTCGAAGCGATCGAGCAGGCGCGCCTGGAGCACGTCGAGCACCTGGGGAGCATGTCCGGTGGCGAAGCAGTGGTCCTCGACGATGACGTGGGCGGAGATGGTGACCGAACCCGAGGTGACCGACCACGCGTGGAGGTCGTGCACGCCGAGCACGTGGTCCACGGCGGCCAGCTCAGCGCGCACAGCATCGAGATCGAGGCCCTCAGGGGATCCTTGGAGCAGGACCTTGCCCGATGCTGCGAGGAGCTCCCAGGCG
>CAINFA010000041.1 GCA_903847955.1 uncultured Actinomycetes bacterium | reverse complement strand
GTCCTCGAGGGTCCGCGCCCTGCCTTCGGCACTGTCGAGCAGCTTGTGGGCGAGGCGATTGAAGCGAACCACGTCGATGAGCATCTGCAGGAACCGTGGATGCACCAGGTTCTTCCGCTGAGCGAAGACGGTCCCCGGGGAGGTCCCACACCACTCGAGCCCAGTCTCCTCGTCTCGCAGCGAGAAGCTCATGTCGCTCTCGTGGGTCGCCACCTTGAGCTCGTCGAGGAGGGCGATGAAGCCAGGGTAGGTGCGGTCGTTGTAGACGAGGAAGCCGGTGTCCACCGGAACGGTGCGACCGTCGACCTCCACCTCGACGGTGTTGGCGTGACCACCGGGGCGCTCGGCTGCCTCGAAGAGGTGGACGTCGTGGTGGGGACTGAGCAGGTGGGCCGCGGTGAGCCCCGCCACCCCTGCTCCAATGATGCCGATCCTCACCTGACTCCTCCCTCCCCAGATCCCGATGGACCGGGTCTGGTCCAGCCTAGGAGTCGACCTCGAGACCCGCGCCCGGCCACGGGTGGCGCCGAGCAACCTGCACTGGACCACTCCGGTGTGGTCCAATGCCTATGCACATGTGAGGGGGACCATGGACGACGACAGCAAGTTCACCTGGGATGACGGGGACCTCGTCTTCAACGCCTACACCGAGCAGCCCGTCGAGCACCTCGACGTCGTCATCCTCGGGGCCGGCATCTCGGGCATCGACGCCGCCTACCACCTCAAGACCAGGCGACCCCAGGATCGGTTCGCGGTCCTCGAGGCCCTCAGCGACTTCGGGGGCACCTGGCGCATCCACACCTACCCCGGGGTCCGCTCGGACTCGGACCTGTACACCTTCGGCTTCGGCTGGAAGCCCTGGACCGGCGTGCCGATCGCAACCGCTGGTGAGATCCTCGACTACCTGGGCGAGGCCATCGAAGAGCAAGGGCTCGGTGGCCACCTCCGCTTCAACCACCATCTCGAGCGGGCGGACTGGTCGACCACCGAGCAGCGGTGGCACCTCGCAGGCACCCGCGGCGATGGAGAACCCTTCGCCATGACCTGTGGCTTCTTGTGGATGTGCCAGGGGTACTACCACCTCGACCACGGCTACACCCCTGACTGGGAAGGCTTCAACCACTACCAAGGACAGGTCATCCACCCCCAGCGCTGGCCCGAGGACGTCGACCTCTCGGGCAAGCAGGTGGTGGTCATCGGCTCAGGTGCCACCGCTGCCACCTTGGTGCCGGCCATCGCCGAGGAGGCAGGGCACGTCACCGTGCTCCAGCGCTCCCCCACCTACTTCTGGCCCGGCCCCAACCTGAACGAGCTGGCCGAGATGCTGCGGCCCTTGGACCTCGACCCGGCCCTCGTCCACGACATCGTGCGCAAGAAGGTCCTCTACGACCAGCAGATGGTCACCGAGCTGTGCTTCAGCGAACCTGAATTCGCCAAGCAAGCACTGCTCGAGATGCTCACCCCACTGCTACCCGAGGGCTACGACATCGCCACCCACTTCACCCCGCGGTATGACCCGTGGCGCCAGCGCATCGCCCGGATCCCCGACGGCGACCTATTCCAAGGCATCTGCCGGGGACTCGTGACCATGGTGACCGATGAGATCGACCACTTCACCGAGGGCTCCATCGTCACCAAGGGTGGCCAAGAGCTGACCTGTGACGTGGTCATCACCGCCACCGGCTTCGACCTGTGCGTGCTCGGCGACGTGGCCTTCAGCATCGATGGTGAGCCCATCGACGTGTCCCAGAGTGTGACCTACCGGGGGCTCATGTTCACCGGCATCCCCAACATGGCCTGGGTATTCGGCTACTTCCGGGCCAGCTGGACCCTGCGGGCGGACCTCGTCAGCGAGTTCTTGATCCGGCTCCTCGACCACCTCGAGGCCCAGGGTCTGCACTCTGCCACCCCGGCCCTGCGGGAGGCGGATGCCGAGATGGCAGTTGGACCCTGGGTCGACCCCGCCGACTTCAACCCGGGGTACCTCCAGCGCTCCATGGCGCTGATGCCCAAGAGCGGGGACAAGCCCGAGTGGCGCCACTCCCAGGACTACTGGACCGAGGCACAGCTGTTCCCCTCAGCCGACCTCGACGACGGCTGCCTGCAGTACCGGTGAGCCGGAGGGACTAGCTGGCCGCTGCGCGACGACGGAGCGGCGGGGAGGTCTTCGGTGGCACCCGCCGAGGCGGGAGCACCGCCAACAACGCAGCCGACAACTCGGCGATGGCCTGCACCGCGCCCTCGACCTCGGGGGCGGCCATGGCCGTAGGCGTGGTCAGCCCGGTGACCTTGCGGACGTACTGCCGAGCGGCAGCCGTGATCTCCTCGGTGGTGGCGGGAGGCTCGAGGCCTCGCAGGGTGGTGATGTTCCGGCACATCTTCGAGAACCTAGACCTCCACCGAGCGACTCGCTCGAGGCGACCACCGGGTAGGTTGCTCGAGGTGACGATCACCCCTGCCGCCCCCAACGAGCATGCGCCCGTGGACCCGGTGCTGTTCTGGCGACCGGGGTGCCCCTACTGCCACCGGCTCCAGCACGCCCTCGACCAAGCTGGGGTGGCCATTGCAGAGGTGAACATCTGGGAGCACCCCGAGGCCGCCGCCCTGGTGCGGTCGGTGGCGGGAGGCAACGAGACGGTACCGACGCTCCTCGTGGGCCACGAGGCGCTGGTCAACCCTGACCCTGAGGTGGCCATCGCCGCCATCGCTGCCCATCGAGCCTTGCGCGCTCGAAGGGGCTGACGCCCGGTCGTGGCGAGGTGTGCTATCAAATCAGGTTGAGTCCATCGCGGAGTTCTGAGTGATCGACGTTCCCCACGCCCCCCAGGTGCAGTTGCCGACCCGCCAGTTGTGGCTCGCGCCCAATGACGCCGAGTACCACATGCCCGACACCGATGACGTCATGGTGCAACGGGGCTGGTCGGTGTGGAACAACCCGGGCTACTTCGACCGGATCTCAGGGCTGGCCCAGTTCCCCGACGCCTTCATCTTGCGCACGATTGAGGTCAACAAGCACCTCGAGGTGCTCAATCGCGCTGAGTTCGACCTCCTCGGCACGGTGGTCGTGGCCAACGTGGCCGACGAGGAGCACCCTGATCGTTGCGTGGTGGGGACCGTCATCGATGGCGAACTGGTCGAGGCCGCCCTCGTGCCCCACGGGATCTGGACCAAGCTGTCCCTTGGCCTCGCCGCCTTGAACCCGGCGCAGCGATCGGTGACTGGCCGGGTGACCAAGGTGATCTCCTTGGGCAGCCACAGAGTGGGCGTTCGAGTGCTGGTGTCGCTGACCTCCACCTTGGACCTCATCATCGAGCCTGAAGCCCCGCAGACCGCTGACCTCATGGGAACCCCCGAGCGCTGAGCAGCCAGCACGCCGCACGACAGTTGGTACCCTGCCGGGGTGAAGATCGTCTCGTGGAACTTGAACGGCATCCGGGCAGTGGAGCGCAAGGGGCTCTTTGAGCCCTTCGTGGCCTCCCTTGAGCCCGACATCATCTGCCTGCAAGAGACCAAGGCCATGCCCGAGGAGGTCGATGCTGACGTCTCGGCCTTCACCGGCCACTGGCACCCGGCCCAGAAGAAGGGCTACTCCGGCACCGCCCTGTTGACCAAGCCCGAGCCACTCTCGGTGACCACCGGGCTCCCCAAGCGCCTCGTGACCAAGTACGACTTGGCCAGCGACCCCTTTGGGAACCCCAACGACGAGGGACGCGTCATCACCGCCGAGTACGACGCCTTCTACCTCGTCACCGTCTACACCCCCAACGCCAAGGGGGATCTCAAGCGGTTGGGGCTGCGCCACACCCAGTGGGATCCGGCCTTCATCTCCTACGTCCGATCCCTCAACAAGAAGAAGCCGGTGGCGATCTGCGGCGACCTCAACGTGGCCCACACCGAGGACGACCTCGCCAACCCGAAGGCCAATGTGGGCAAGGCCGGGTTCACCGACGAAGAGCGGGCGGGCTTCGTCGACCTACTCAAGGCCGGGTTCACCGACACCTTCCGCATGTTCACCCAAGGCAATGGGCACTACACCTGGTGGTCGAACTTCTCGGGCGCTCGGGCGAGGAACGTGGGCTGGCGCATCGACTACTTCGTGGTCTCCAACGACCTCGTCCCTCAGGTGACCGCCGCCGAGATCCACCCCGAGATCATGGGCAGCGACCACTGCCCCGTGTCGCTCACCTTGGCCCTCTGAGGCCTTCCATCCACGCAGGAACCAAAGGAC
The DNA here is from genome assembly GCA_903847955.1 of uncultured Actinomycetes bacterium. Taxonomy (GTDB): domain Bacteria; phylum Actinomycetota; class Acidimicrobiia; order Acidimicrobiales; family RAAP-2; genus CAINFA01. The sequence goes on along the minus strand of CAINFA010000041.1, from coordinate 14,534 downwards.
CTCAGTAGGGTCTGCACCATCACCGAGTGAAGCGAGGCGACATGGCAGCGTGCCCCCAGTGTGGTGCTGAGGCAACCGGAGCATTCTGCGGCAGCTGTGGTGCCGCCCAAGGCCAAGGTGTGGCCCCGAGCCAAGGCACCCCATTGCCGCCTCCCCCGCCGCCCCAAGCGGCCAACCCCTACGTGCCACCCTTCAGCCCACCGCCCTACAGCGGCGGAGCCAACACCATGATGGGCGGGCCCTCGGGGGCCTTCGGCAGCTACGCCAGCTGGGGCACGAGAGCGATGGGATGGCTGGTGGACCTGCTCCCCATCATCGTGCTCTCCATCGTGACCTCGCTCATCAGCTCCCTCCTCAACGACGCGGTCAACATTGCCGTCGCCATCTTCTACGGCTACCAAGTCGGCGAGTTCGGCCAGACGCCGGGCATGCGCGTGGCTGGCGTGAAGTGCATCTCGGCTCGAGACGGGCAGAACATTGGGGCCGGACTGGGCATCGTCCGCTGGCTGGCGTCCATCCTCAACAGCCTCATCTGCTTCGTGGGTTGGTTCTTCCCCCTGTGGGACCAGCAGCGGCAGCTGCTCTCGGACAAGATCATGTCGACCGTGGTCATCGACGTCCCCAAGCAGTCTTGGTCGCTGATGCCCAAGCAGTAGGTCGCTTGGGGTCAGCCGAGGAGGTGGAACCGGGCCAGCTCGAAGACCCACTCGGCACCAACGAGGACCAGCAGGGCCACGGTGGGCACCTTCACCTCGATCTCGTCTCGGGGCATCGCCAAGGAGGCCAAGGCCGCCACGAGCACGACGAAGCCCAAGGGCGCCGCGGACCAGGCGTTGCCCAAGTGGCCTTGGGCGATGAAGCGCAGCGAGGTCTGGGTCCCGCAGAACGGACAGGGCACCCCCGTCAAACTCCGTAAGGGGCACGGCAGCCCCACCGACGCCGGGAGGAGGTGGGCGCCGAGGGCCACCGCCACCAGTCCCACCGCCGCCAGCCGACGATGTCCGCCGGGCCGGAGTGCGGTCTGGTGGCGGAGCAGGAGGGTCCCACCGCTCCCCCGCCACGCCCGCTTGCTGCGCACCACCGTGGCCATGGCGCCATGGTAGGCCGGAGGGTCACCGTCGCCACTGATGGCACCGGACACTCGTGGTGTTCACCACCTAACCTCGGGCCATGGGGCTCTACCGCGACCACCTGCTACCGGTCCTCATCGACAGGACCTGCGGCGGTGCAGCCTTCACGCCAATGCGACGCTCGCTGGCCGCTCCGCTGTCGGGGACCATCCTCGAGCTGGGCTTCGGCTCCGGGCTCAACCTGGCCCACTACCCCGACACCGTTGCGCAGGTCCTGGCGGTGGAGCCCTCCGATCGGGCCTTCCAACTGGCCCAGCCCCGCATTGCAGCGCGTGGCCTTCGGGTCGAGCGGGTAGGCCTCGACGGCCAGCACCTGGCCTTGGAGGACCAGAGCGTCGATGGGGCCATGTGCACCTTCGTGCTGTGCACCATCCCCGACGCCAACAAGGCGCTTCGAGAGCTGGCCCGAGTGCTCCGCCCCGGCGCACCGCTCCAGCTGCTCGAGCACGGTCGCGCACCCGAGCCCTCGATAGCCCGGTGGCAGCAACGCCTCGACCCCCTCCAGCGCCGCTTGGCCGATGGGTGCCACCTCAGCCGCGATCCCTTGGCTCTCCTTAAGGCCGCGGGGTTCGAGCTCACCGAGGTGCACCAGCGCTACCTCTCGCCTCGGTCCCCCTTCACCTTCCTCACCACCGCCACCGCTCTCGCCCCGCATCGCTGACCAGCGGCGAGGTCGCTGGACGGCACCACGACCCACGGCGATGATGGTGCCGCGCACCGCTCGTGCGCGCAGGAGGGGAACCATGACCCAGATCAACACCGTGCTCGGGCCCGTTGCCTCGAGCGAGCTTGGCCGGACGCTGTGCCACGAGCACATCTTCGTGCTCTCCACCGACGTCCAGCAGAACTACCCCGAGGAGTGGGGTGACGAGCAGGCCCGCATCGACGATGCGGTGGCCAAGCTCCGCCAACTCGCCGCGGCGGGGTACCGGACCATCATCGACCCCACCGTGGTGGGTCTCGGCCGCTACCTCCCGAGGATTGTGGAGATCGCCGAGCAGGTGCCCGAGCTCAACATCATCTGCGCCACTGGCTGCTACACCTACACCGACGCCCCCTTCTTCTTCACCCATCGAGGGCCCGCCTTGTCGGCCGCACTTGGGACCGAGGTGCCCGACCCCATGGTGGACATGTTCATCCGCGACCTGACCACCGGCATCGCCTCCACCGGGGTCAAGGCCGGGATCTTGAAGTGCGCCATTGACGAGCCAGGCATGACCCCTGGTGTCGAGCGGATCATGGTTGCCGTCGCCAAGGCCTCGCTCGCCACCGCAGCACCCATCACCGTCCACACCCACCCAGGCAGCCACCAAGGCTTCGCCGTGCGCGACCTCATGGCCCGTGAGGGCGTGGCCCCCTCGAAGGTGGTGCTCGGGCACTCGGGGGACTCCAATGACGCCGAGCACCTCAGCGCCTTGGCCGAGGAGGGCTTCTACCTCGGCATGGACCGCATGGGCATCAACCTGGCCACCAGCTTCGAGGCTCGGTGCGACATCGTGGTCGAACTGTGCCGTCGCGGCTACGCCGCCCAGCTGCTGCTGAGCCATGACGCCGCCTGCTACCTCGACTGGATCGACCCCAACGTGCTGGCGTTCTTGCCCCAGTGGCACTACCTGCACATCGAGCAGGAGGTCTTGCCCTACCTCAGGGCCCATGGCGTCACCGAGGCCCAGATCGACCTCATGCTGATCGAGAACCCGCGCCGCTACCTCGAGGGGAGCTGAGCGGGGTAGGGGCTCAACTGAGGAGCACCTCGATGTCCTCGCGGGAGATGGCGGTCGAGGTGAAGTCCCCTTCCCCAAAGACGCTATCGAAGAGCTGGGCCTTCTGGGCTTTGAGGGCCATGACTTTCTCCTCCAAGGTGTCCCTGGCCACGAGCCGGTAGACCATGACCTTGCGCTGCTGGCCAATGCGGTGGATGCGGTCCACCGCTTGGGCTTCGGTGGCCGGGTTCCACCACGGGTCGAGCAAAATGGCGTAGTCGGCCTCGGTCAGGTTGAGCCCAAACCCACCCGCCTTCAAGCTGATGAGGAAGACGGGGGCCTTGCCCGAGCGGAACTCCTCGAGCACCTCGCCCCGTCGGCGGGTGGAGCCGTCGAGGTAGCACGAGGCGATCCCCGCCTCGTCGATGCGTTCCTTGGCCAAGGCCAAGAAGCTGGTGAACTGGCTGAAGACCAGCACCCGGTGCCCGTCCGCCACGATCTCGGCCAGCATCTCGCTGAGCACGTCGAGCTTGGAGGAGGCATGGCGTCCTTGGCTGGGGTCGAGCAAGGCGATGTCGAGCGACGCCTGGCGCAGCAAGGTCAGGGAGCGGAAGATCTCAAAGCGCCTGGTGGAGAGCTCATCGAGCAGGCCGAGCACCTTCTGCCGCTCTCGGTTGAGGTACATCTGGTAGAGCTTGCGGTGGGTGGGGTTGAGCTCGACCTCGAGCACCTGCTCCTGCTTCTCGGGGAGGTCCTCGGCCACCGCCTCTTTGGTGCGACGCAGCAAGAAGGGTCGGATGCGCTGTCGCAGCTGGTCGAGCTTCTCGCGGTCCGCGTTGCGCTCAATCGGCAGTCGGTAGTACTCGGCGAAGCGCTCAGGGTCGGGGAACAGCCCGGGCGAGGCGATCGACAGCAGGCTCCACAGCTCCATGAGGTTGTTCTCAATGGGCGTGCCCGACATGGCCACCTTGCACGCAACGGGGAGCGCCTTGGCGCAGGCGTAGGCCTTGGACTGGCGGTTCTTCACGAACTGGGCCTCGTCGAAGAACGCCGCCGCCCAAGCCACCTCGCCGTACTGCTCGGCCTCGAGGCGGAACAGGGCGTAGGAGGTGACCACCAGGTTCGCCCCTCGGGCGTGTTCGGCAATGGTCCCCGAGCGACGAGACGCGGTCTCGGTGATGCTCACCACCTTGAGCCCTGGGGCGAAGCGGCGTGCCTCGTGCTCCCAGTTCGACACCACCGAGGTGGGTGCCACCACCAAGAACGGTTGCTCGGGATCGCCGGCAGTGACCTCGACCATGAGGGCCAGGGCTTGGAGGGTCTTCCCGAGCCCCATGTCATCGCCGAGCACCCCACCCAACTTGGCCCGGTGCAGCCTCGACAACCAGCGGTAGCCATCGAGTTGGTAGGGCCGCAAGGTGGCCTCGAGTCCAGCGGGCGCTTGGGAAGGCCCGGCATCCTCCACGGTGAGCTGGGCCAGTGCCTCGCGCCATGCCGCGGCCTGGGTGGAGATCACCCCGAGGCGGGCAAGGTCCTCGAAGAGCCCCAGCTGGTAGCGGTTGATCCGGACGCCCGAGCCCTCGGGGTCGGTCAGCGAACGGGCCTCGATGATGAGCTTGCCGAGCGCGATGAGCTCTTCGGTGTCGAGGGAGAAGTAGGTCCCCGACGGTAGCAGCAGCTCGCCGTGTCGATGGGCTAAGGCGGCCAGCAACTCTGCGAAGGGCACCGTCTCGCCCCCGACGGTGACGGTGACCCCGAGGTCCAACCAGTCCCCTTGGCTCGAGGCCGAGGTGTCCATGACCACGACGGGTGCTTCGGTGGCCTCTCGGTAGTCGAGCACCGTGCCGCGCTGGTCCACCTCGAGGTGCTCGATGCGGCGCAGCTGGGGCACCACCTCTGCCATCACCTTGGCCGCGGCCACCCCTGCCAGCTGGGCCACCGGCAGCAGCCTCGGTCCCGCCACGCCATGGGTGATCAACCCTGGCACCTGCGCCACCACCGCAGTGGCGGCCTCAATGGCGGCCTGCTCTTCAGGGTGCAGGTCCCGCAGCGGGGTCACCCAGAGGCGCTCGGTGGTCGTCGTCCCCACCGTCCCTCGACCCCAGCTGAACCGCACGACGTGGTTGGCGTCCGCTTCGATGCTGAGGCGAAGGACCGGCGGGCGGGACTCGGGGAGCACCACCGAGCCGTCACTCGAGGCCACCGCCACCTTCTGGGCCAGATCGACCAAGAAGCTGGAGGTGAAGCGCTTCACGTCCCCCTGGGGCACGTCGAAGCGGGCCACTCGTAAGAACGCCCGCAGCTTGTCGTCCACCGGTGCCGACAGCGGCGCCAGGCACAGCCCTGCCCGGTCCTTCGGGCCCCGAGGGGTGTCGGTCCACCATGCAATCCCCGAGGCGGGGCTCCCCACCAGCAAGGAGCGGGCCAGGGCGATGGGTCGACCGTCGACCTCTACCCGAGGCTCGACGTGCAGACCCCGATCTCGCCGGGTGACATCCACCGTGAGCACCGCTTGGGTGGGGCTCAACCGGACCGTCCCAAGCCCCCGCTCGCCCTCCACCAAGGCGACGCCGAGTCGCTGGAGGTCGGCCAAGAGGTCGAAGAGCCGCCTTGAGCCGATCTGCTCAAGGCGCACGACGTCGGACAGCAACCTGCCGGTAGTGGCCGCCCGACTCAGGGCCAAGAGCTCTCGGAGGAGCCGCAGCTGCTCGGCGTTGGGGCCGCTGCGGTCGTGGGGCACCATCGAGTGCTCGATCTCCACCCACGAGATCCCTGATCGATTCCAGCCCGTTCGCTTCCCCGCCAAGAGCGGCCGCACCTCGATCCCTGGCAGCTCGGCCCGATCTCCCCCGGGCACCACCAGCTCGAAGCCCAGCGCCAAGCCAATGCCGGGCACGGTCGCCGGCGCCGTGGGGCTGAGGAAGCGTTCGAGGCTGGACTCCCAGCTCACTGGCTCCTCTGCAGCTGGCGCCAGCAGCATCCGCTCAGCCCCCACCACCTCGAGCCGTGGGCGTTGGGGCTCGAGGTCCTCAGGCGCCAAGAGCAAGGCCACCACGTGCTTGCAGTCGAAGGCTTGCGGACAGCTGCACCTCGAGGCCACGTCCACCAACTCGCCGCCCGCACCGCGTTTGAGGTTCACCGTCACCACATAGGGCTTGCGGGCTCCGCCGGCCACCTCGCCGATGAGGTGGTTGCCATTGGCCGAGATGGTGCGCTTGATGACCCGACCCTGGGCGGCGTAGTCGGCACCACGCGAGAAGGTGGCTTCGTCGACGATGCTCGCCAGCTGGTCGCTGTCTGCTGGGGAGATCACCGCAATCCTCGAGACGTCGTGGAGTTCAACACCTCACCCTAGCGATGCCGGCGTTGACGACCCTCCTCCACCCTTGCAGCACCTCGAGCACGCCCTCATCCCGGGAGGTCGACCGCCGCAACCCCGTTGGGGACCACGGCGAAGACTGCGGCCATGGAACCCGCTTGGGTGACCGACATCGCCGCGGGTGCGTCCATCGCACTGGCCCACTCCGGGGTGCTCAGCCCACTCGTTCCCCAAAGACGCGGGTCACCTGAGGCCACCGCGAAGGACCCGTCCCCCGTGGTTCCCGCCACGACGCACGAGGTGGTGGAGGCGCATGTCACGCCTGCCAACGATGCTCCTCGGGCTGCCGATCCTGCGAAGGACAGCAGCGTGGCCGTCCGCCAGGTGGCGGGGTTCCCCGTGAGGTACCCCGCCGTCGCCGCACCATCGCTGGCAACGGCGGTGCACCAGGTGGCACTCACGCAGCTCACCGCAGTCAAGGACGAGGGACTCCCACTTGGGTGACCGACCACGATGGCGGCGGTGGTGGTCCAGGCCGCCGGATTCCCCACCAGCACCATGGGGTTGCCACCGAGGTTCCCGGCCGCGGTGCACGAGGTGAGCGCCACGCAAGACAGGCCGGTGAGCTGAACGCCGGCACCGGATCTCGGCGCAGCTAGACGCCGAAAGGACGCCGACGACCAGCTCGACGGCGCACCCGAGACCACCACCGGATCACCCTCAGCATCGGCCCCCACCGCCACGCACCCAGCAGCCGAAGGACAGCTGATCGACGACAGGCTTCCGCCATTGCCGAACGCGGACGATCTGGCGAGGCTGAGGACTCTCGGCGTGGCATGCCACAGCGACGCTGGCGGCGACACCCACACGGTGGGCTGGCCTAGGTCGCTCTGCCCCACCGCCACGCACGTCGTGCTCGTTGGGCAGCTCACCGCGGCCAAGGTGGCCACTGGCCAGGTGGCAGGAGCGAAGTGCGCCACCGCAGACCCCCACGCCAGAGGGCTTCCCAGTACCGAGAGGGTCTCATGGTTCTCGTCATCGAGAGGTCCGAGCACCACGCAGCTCGCTGCAGTGGGACAGCTCGAAGCCACCTGGTACGGCGACCACGCCGACGGCCCCTCCAGGTTGGTGGACGCCACCGACTGCGAGCTCAGCTTCCGGAGACCGCCGGTGCTCAGCCGTTCGATGGTGCCCGACCAGCTCGAGGTCGAGGTGGCGAGGAGGCAGGTCTGTCCTTGGCAGCTGACCGAGGTAGGGCCAACCTCCTCGATGTCGGAGGAGAGCGCCACGTCAGCGTTCGCCGTGCTCCAGAGGTTGGGATTGCCGGTGAGCCCGATCAGCTGGTTGTCGTCGACCGAACTGGGCCGGTACCACTGGAACGAGGAACCGATGGCGACGCACGAGGTGGCAGAGGTGCAGCTGATGGTGGCGAGTGCGTTGTTGATCGAGCCATCGACGTCAGGCAGGCCAATGGACGAAGCGAGACGCACGGCACCGTCCACGGTGGCTTCCACCACCAGTGGCTCGGTGCCAATTGACCCCACCGCCACGCATTGAGCTGGCGAGGGGCACGCCACCGCGGCCAACACCCCATTGCCACCGGCATCCTGGGCGTCGGTTGGGAGAGCGACATGGTCGAGCTCCACCACCTCGGCCCCGGTCCAGGTCGAAGGGTCCCCGGCGAGGAGGATTGGGTTTGGGGCTTGGTTAAGGTCGTCTCCTCCCACGGCGAGACACCTGGTCGAGCTCGTGCAGGCGACGGCGCTCAACGTTGCCAGCGCGCCTGAGGTGGTGGGGCCCGAGAGTTCCCTCATCGACGACACCCCCCACTGTGCTGGATTCCCCGACACCACGGCCGGTGCGACACCGACGGACCCTACGGCCACGCACCAAGTGGCCGAACTGCAGCTCAGACCCTCCACCGCATCCGCAGAGGTCCCGAAGACCCGAACGCTCGCGCCGGTCCACGTCGCGGGAGAGCCGAGCACCACGAAGGGTTGCCCAACGCCGTCATTGCCGATGGCCACGCATGCGACCGACGAGCTGCAGGACACACCCGTGATCGCCCCGCCTTCCATCGACGGGGGCAGCGCCAGCGCTCTGGGCGTGCCGGTCAGCAATGTCCCGGTCGATGACGTGACGAAGAAGGGCTCGGTGCCCCACGCACCGGCGAGGAGGCACCAGGTCGTGCCGAGACAGCTCTCGGGCCCCATCTCGACTCCACTGGGCAGTCCCGTGAGTGGATGCACCGTCACCACGGGAGTTGCAGTGCCAGCGCCAGCAACCGCCGGTGCTCCGAGCATGCCCGACAGTGCCAGCACCACGGCCAGCCACCACTGCGCTGACCTCGATCGACGAGTACCCACGGCGCCCCCCTACCTTCGAGGTCGAACCTAGCAAAAGCACCTCTGGATGCCCTCGTCGCTGCACGATCTTCCTCGGAGTCCTAGGGTTGCCAACCATGGCCTACGACCCAGACCTCGATCCCCGACTCGATCCCCGACTCAAGGCCCTGCTGCCGCTGCTGACCTCGATCGTCGAGCCCACCGACGCCGCCAGCCGAGAGCAGATGCTGGCCGAGGCGGCCACCCCAGACGCCCTGGCTGCCATCGAGGTCATGAACCAGGTGACCGACTCCATGGACCGTGAGGAGGTCGTCAGCTCCGTCGGCTTGCGGGTCATGACCGAGACCTTCACCCCACCGACCGGGGGGCCAACGTTGCCGCTGTACATCGTGCGTCCCGACCACGATGAGGTCCTCCCCTGCGTCTACTACCTCCACGGCGGCGGCATGGCCACCATGTCCTGCTTCCAGGGCAACTACCGGGCCTGGGCCAAGATCCTGGCCCACCATGGGCTGTGCGTGGTGATGATCGACTTCCGCAACGCCATCTCCCCCTCACGCTCGGTCGAGGTGGCCCCCTACCCTGCTGGCCTTGATGACTGCGAAGCCGGCCTGCGCTACCTCCACGCCGAGGCAGACCGGCTGGGGATTGACCCCACCGCCATCACCGTGGCTGGTGAGAGCGGCGGCGGGAACCTGACCTTGTCGCTGGCCCTGCGCCTCAAGCGCATGGGCGAGCTGTCCCTCATCGCCGGGCTCTACGCCCTATGCCCCTACCTCTGCGGCAAGTACCCCGACGAGCGCTACCCCTCGACCACCGAGAACGACGGCATCTTCCTCTCGCTGCACACCAACCGAACCTGGCTCGGCTACGGCGCCGAGGCCTTCGAGCAGGGCGACCCCGAGGCATGGCCGAGTTTCGCCACGACCGCCCACGTGGAGGGCTTCCCGCCAACGGTGATCAGCGTCAACGAGTGCGACCCGCTGCGTGACGAGGGCATCGCCTTCTACCGCCTGCTGCTCGAGGCTGGAGTGGAGGCACGGGGCCGTATGGTGCTCGGCACCATCCACGCCACCGAGCTCATCCCCGTGGCGTGCCCCGAGATCACGGCCTCCACCGCCGCCGACCTCGCCGCCTTCGCCAAGCGCTGATCGCTTGCCCTCACCCTCGCTGTTCCGATGAACCTTTGGTGACAGCCCCAGACGCCCTGTGCTGGTGCGGGTTATGGGGCACGAGGGGTCGTTGACCTCGCTGCGTTCGCTCACGATGCTGGTGCGGTGGCCCACAGGACGGTGGTGGTCGGCGGTGGCATCTTGGGATCCCTCCATGCCTTCGAGGCCATCCGGCGTGGCCACGAGGTGGTCCACCTCGAGCGGGGCAAGGTCCCCCAGGGTGCCTCGGTCCGGAACTTCGGACTGTGCTGGGTCTCGGGCCGACGGCCCGGTGCGGAGCTCCAGCTCGCCCTCACGGCCCGACAGCGCTGGGAGGAGCTCGGTTCAGCGATCCCAGGACTCGGGTTTCGCCCCAATGGGTCACTGACTCTCGCCACCAACACCGCAGAGCTCAAGGTGCTCGAGCTGGCTGCAGGCCGAGACGACGCCGCCGATCGGCAGTTCCAGCTCCTGGAGGAGGATGAGGCCAAGGCCCTCAATCCGGGGCTCACCTCCAGGTTCTTGGGCGCCCTGTGGTGTCCCCTCGATGCCGCGGTCGAACCGAGGCTGGCCTTGGGTGCCATTCGCAGCCACCTCGAGGCGAGCGGTCGCTACAAGTTCATCCCCGAACGGTCCATCGTCGACGTCGATGACCACGTGGTGATCGACCACTTGGGAGCCCGCCATGAGGGTGATCTCGTGCTCTTGGCCCCAGGAGCCGCCGACGGAGATCCTCTCCACGCGCTCTTGGCCGCCCCCGACCTGCAGCGGGTACGCCTCCAGATGCTCGAGACCGAGCCGCTCCCTCGAGCCCTGCGCACCTCGGTGGCCGATGGCAACTCGCTGCGGTACTATCCCGCCTTCGCCGAGTTCAGCCACCTGCTGCCCGAGCAGGACCCCGAGCTGCGGCGCTATGGGATCCAGCTGCTGTGCCAGCAGCGACTCGATGGCGCACTCACCCTGGGCGACACCCACGCCTACGACGAGCCCTTCAGCTTCGACCTCGACGAGCGCTCCACCGAGCTCGTGCTCGACCTGGCCCGAGCCGCGATCGGCGATCCCCTCCCCAAGGTGGCGAGGCGGTGGGCCGGGATCTACCACCAGCTTCGTCAGGTCACCGACGACCGCCTCTACTACCGCCGCACCGTGGCCCCAGGCGTGCTCCACGTCGATGGTGCCGGTGGACGTGGCATGACCCTCGCCCCTGCCATCGCCCAGGAGAGCTTCGAGTGACCTACTCCGACCACCACCCCCGGATCGAGCTGTGCTGCTTCGACATGGCCGGCACCACGGTCGAAGACGGTGGCCTGGTGTTCCGAGCCTTCCAAGGCACCATCGAGGACCTCGAGGTGGCAGAGGACGACCACGGCTGGATGACCACCTACGTGCTCGAGACCATGGGGCAGTCCAAGATCGACGTGTTCACCCACCTGTTCGGCGAGCGGGCGGCGTTAGCCAATGCTCGCTTCGAGCACCACTTCGTGGTCTCTGCCACCGAGCACGGCGTCGAGGAGATCCCCGGGGCGACGGCCTGCTTTGAGGCGCTAGCCGAGGCCGGCATCGCCCTGGCGCTGACCACGGGGTTCTCCCCCGCCACCCGGGAGGTGCTGCTCGAGATGCTCGACTGGGGTGACCGGTTCGTGGCCACCGTGTCGCCCGCAGACGTCGGGCGCGGCCGACCCGCCCCCGACATGGTGCTCTCGTGCGCCATGGCGGCCAAGGTGACCTCGGTGATGAACGTGGCAGTGGTGGGTGACACCTGGAGCGATATGGCCGCTGGACACCGGGCTGGTGCCAGCAGGTGCCTCGGCGTGCTCTCGGGAACGGACCTGGCCGAGCGACTGGTCGACGGAGGTGCGACCACCATCCTCGCCTCGGTGGCCACCGCTCCGCCGCTGCTGGTGGGACCCGCCAACCCCTGAGCGAGCGCGTGCGCCTGTGCGGCGCCGGGCTCGGGCGCCTCTAGAGAGCGACGTCGATCTTGGCGGTCACCTTGGTGGGGGTAACCCGAACCACCATCATGGGAGGTTGCGAGTTGCGCTCCCCGTAGGAGGCAGCGACGTCGGCACCCATGTACCGCCCGCCAATTCTGGTGGCCCAGGCGCGCAACTCCTCTGGGTCGGTCGACAACGTCACCGTTCCAGCAATGGTGCAGAAGCTGAAGGGCGGCCGCTCGTCGTCGAAGCACAGCGACACCCGGGGGTCTCGCAGGAGCGCCTTGCCCTTGACGGTGTCCGCCGAGGTCATGAAGACGATGTCGTCGCCGTCGAGGTCGACCCACACCGGGGCCACCAGCGGGGAGCCGTCGGCGCGCACCACGGCGCACTTGGCGGTTCTCGGCGGCATGGCGCTGATGAACTGCCGCCAGAATTCCTCAGGTGCCTCGGTGTAGCCCATGGGGCGAACCTACTGCTTGGGCGTACCGCCCTCGTGCGTCGACGACTAGGTTCGATGCGTTCCGCCACCTCGGCCTCTCTCCGGTGGCGCCCATGGATCTGGCGAGGAGAACATGCCTGCAACGAGCACTCCAGCTCCCGAGAAGCACTACCGGGGACCCTTCGGCTTCTTGGGCAACATGTCGACCCGGAGCGCGGTGGCCACCATCTTCGTGGTGGCGATGTTCATCGACATCATGGACGGCACCATCGTCAACACCGCCCTCCCAGCCATCGGCAAGGAGTTCCACCACGACTCCCCCAGCCAGCTGTCGTGGGTGGTGCTGGGCTACCTGCTCTCCCTCGCCATTTGGATCCCGGCGTCAGGCTGGCTCGGTGACAAGTTCGGCACGAAGAAGATCTTCCTCTTCGCCCTGTTCATGTTCACCTGTGCCTCCATCTTGTGTGGCTCGGCGGACTCGCTCTTGCAGCTGTCCATCTTCCGCTTCATCCAGGGCATCGGTGGCGGGATGATGACCCCGGTTGGCACCGCCATGCTGTTCCGGGAGTACCCACCAGCCGAACGGGCCAAGGCATCGGCCATCTTGGTGGTACCCACCCTCATCGCCCCAGCGCTTGGTCCCGTGCTGGGCGGGTACCTGACCGACCAGCTGTCATGGCGCTGGATCTTCTTCGTCAACGCACCTTTCGGCGTGGCTGCGTTCCTCTTCGGCATCTGGCGGCTCAAGGAGTACCAGCACGAAGCGGCGGGTAAGTTCGACCCGGCCGGGTTCGTCCTCTCTGCTGGAGCGCTCGGTGCAGTCCTCTACGCCTTGACCGAGGCCGAGACCGTGGGCTGGGCCTCGCCACAGGTCCTCGTCCCGCTCGTGGTTGGCCTGGCCCTTGGGGCCGCACTGGTGGTGGTCGAAGCCCGGGTCAAGGACCCCATCTTGGCGCTTCGGCTGTTCAAGGAGTCCGTCTTCCGTTCCACCAACCTCACCTCGGTGTTCTCCACCGCCAGCTTCTTCGGCCTGATCTTGCTCATGCCCCTCATGCTCCAGACCGTGCGTGGACTCACGGCATCGCAGTCCGGCCTCACCACCTTCCCCCAAGCCGTGGGGGTGATCGTCATGAGCCAGATCGTGCGCAAGCTCTACCCCAAGATCGGTCCACGTCGCATGCTGTGCTTCGGGCTGATCGCTGGCGGTCTCGTGATGCTGTCGCTGCAGTTCACCACCGCCGCGAGTTCGCTGTGGATCTACCGCGTCGTGCTCTTCGGCCGGGGCATGTGCTGGGCCTTCGTCTTCATCCCCCTCCAAGCGGCTGCCTTCGCCAAGATCAGCCCAGTGGACACCGGGAGGGCCTCAGCCCTGTTCTCGACCCAGCGCCAGTTCTCGAGCTCGCTCGGCATCGCTGTGTTGATCTCCATCCTGGCGGCCCAGATCACGAAGACGAAGGCCACGGTTCGCGATCTCGTCGAACATGGCCACGTCCTCACCCACGCAGAGACGGTGTCGCACTTCTACGACGCCTACAAGGTTCCCTTCTTCTGGTGCTCGATGTTCGCGTTCATAGGGGCGATCTCAGCGTTGTGGGTGGATGACACGAGCGTGCTGGCAGTGCTGCGAGGCGGCGGGCAACCTCGGCCCGGTGGCAGTGGCGGACCCGGAAGCTCCACCACACCCTCGCCCACCACCCAAGGACGGTCCGGCGACGTCACGCCCTGAGGACCCTTCGACGCCCGAGCCAACAGTGCCAGTTCGGGCTGCGTGAAGCCCTGAGGGGGTCGACAGCCTTCGTCGTGCATGCCTGGTGCCGTGGTTCCAATGGCAGGCACACATCCGAGCGGAAGGTCCGGGCGGGCACCTCGACAGGTGCACTACCCTGCCTCCACATCGCCGTGACCGAGGGGGGACTGGTGCAAGACGACATGTCGGGGTACCCAGCGAGCGACCACGGTCTCACCCCTGACGACCTACGAGCTCGCTACCTGGCCGAGCGGGACAAGCGACTGCGGCCTGAGAGGGTTGGGCAGTACCTCGAGCCCACCGGCCGCTTCGCCCACTTCACCGCCGACCCCTACACCACCCCCCACGAGCGTCCGCCCCTCCACCGAGAGGTCGAGGTGGCCATCATCGGCGCGGGCTTCGCCGGGCTTTGCGCCGGGGCCCGGCTCCGCCAAGCGGGGTTCGAGGACCTCTGGTTGCTCGACGGCGCTGGCGACGTCGGGGGTGCGTGGTACTGGAACCGCTACCCCGGCGCCATGTGCGACACCGCGGCGATGATCTACCTCCCCCTGCTCGAGGAGACCGGCACCATCCCCTCAGCCAAGTACGTCCCCGCCCGTGAGATCTTCGCCCACGCCAAGGCCATCGCCACCACCTTCGACCTCTACCGCAACGCGCTCTTCTCCACCTCGGTGAACGCGCTCAACTGGCGAGACGACCTCGGCCGCTGGGAGGTTCGCACCGATCGCGGCGACGTGCTGCTGGCCCGGTTCGTGGCCATGGG
>CAINFA010000040.1 GCA_903847955.1 uncultured Actinomycetes bacterium | reverse complement strand
GGTGTAGTGGCTGTCGTTGGTGGCCAGCAGTGGTGCGTTGATCTTCTTGGCGATCTCGATCAGCTGGGGGTTGGTGCGCTTCTGCTCGGCGAGGCCCTGGTCTTGGAGCTCGATGAACAGCGAGTCCCGGCCGAAGATGTCTTGGAGTCGGGCCGCCTTCCTCGTCGCACCCTCGAGGTCGCCAGCCAACAGCGCCTGGAGCACCACCCCACCGAGGCACCCGGTGGTGGCGATGATGCCCTCGTGGTAGCGCTCGAGCAGCTCCCAGTCCAGCCGAGGCTTGTAGTAGTACCCCTCGAGGTAGGCCGCCGAGGACAGCTTGAGCAGGTTGCGGTAGCCCTGGGTGGTCTCGGCCAGCAGGGTCAGGTGGTAGTAGAGCTTCTCCCCGCCTGCGGTGTCGCCACCGGTGTCATCGACCTTGCCTCGACGCACGGGGCGCTCGTGGCGGGACTCGAGCGCCATGTAGGCCTCGGTCCCAATCACCGGGTTGATCCCCGCGTCCTTGCAAGCCTTGTAGAAGTCCAAGACCCCGTACATGTTGCCGTGGTCGGTGATGCCGAGGGCGGGCTGGCCGTCCGCGGCCGCCGCCTTGACGAGGTCCTTCACCCGGGCCGCGCCATCGAGCATCGAGAACTCGGTGTGGGTGTGCAGGTGGGTGAACGACGATGCCACGTCGGGAGCTCCTCAACTCACGCTGGAGACGAACCACAGCGATGTCGTTCGATGGTACCGCGACGCGACGGCAGCCTCATCGGCCCAGCCGAGGCCTACAGGTAGGTGCCGGGACGCATCCCATCGGGGCTCGGTCCCTGGGGCAGACCCCGCTGGCGGAGCTCGTCGAGCTGGGCCCGTGCGGCCATCTGCTGCGCCATCAAGGTGGCCTGGATCCCGTGGAAGAGGCCCTCCAACCACCCCACCAGCTGGGCTTGGGCGATGCGCAGCTCGGACTCGGTGGGGGTGGTCTGGGAGAACGGCAGGCTGAGCCGGTCCAGCTCTTCGGCCAGGTCGGGGCTCATCCCCGTCTTGAGCTCAGCGATGGAGCGGGCGTAGAGCTCGGTGAGACGTGCTCGGCCAGCCTCGTCCACTGAGGAGTTGCGCACTTCTTCCAAGAGCTGCTTGACCATCGAGCCGATGCGCATGACCTTGGCCGGCTCCGAGATCGACTCGGTCAGTTCTGCATCTGGGCCGCTCGGCTCCTCGCCGTGGGTGCCGAGCACCTCGTCTGGGGTCAGCACCTCGTGGTGCGCCTCGTTGCTGTTGTCGCTCACCATGGCCATGGCTCAATCCTGCCACCTGTGGACTTGAGCGGTGCCCAAGGAGGATCCAGCCTCGGCCGGTAGGGTTGGGGCTGTGAAGGTGTCAACCCGAGGGGACTACGCGTCGAGGGCACTGCTCTCGCTCTCGCTGCACGGGGGCGACACCTCCCCCACCTCGGTGCGGGACATCGCCGAGCGCACCGCGCTCCCCCAGCCCTACCTCGAGCAGATCCTGCTCGCCCTCAAAGGTGCGGGGATCGTGAAGTCCAAGCGGGGCGTGGGCGGTGGCTACATCTTGGCCCGACCACCAGCGGAGATCACCTTGGCGCAGATCGTCTCGGCGGTCGACGGCCCCATCGCCGCGGGCGACTTCACCGAGCCCCACCAAGACGGGGCGTGTGACCACGAGGGGCAGTGCGTGCTGTTGACCGTGTGGGCCGAGGTGGGCGACCTGCTGCGCAACCACCTGTCGAGCTACACCTTGGCCGACATGGTGGCCCGGGCCACCGGCAGCGTCACGTCGGTCTGAGATATTTCTTCCGCGCTGGGAATACCCCAGCGATCCTTGGAGTTATCACCTTCGAGGTGTACCGACCGGACGGTTCTCGCCGTCCCCTTAGGAGGGTCAGATGCCACGGACGAATTGGAACGCATCAACCGACAGCCTCGGGCTGCTCTTGCGGGACCTCGACCGCTACCCGATGCCCAACTACGACGAGCAAGTCGAGTTGGCCAAGCGGGTCACCGCAGGCGACGAGGACGCCAAGAAGCAGATGGTGGCCGCCAACCTCCGGCTCGTGCTGCACTGGGCCCGTCGCTACCAAGACCGTGGCGTCGAGATGGTGGATCTCGTCCAAGAGGGCACCTTCGGCTTGCTGCGTGCGGTGGAGAAGTTCGACTGGGAGCGCGGCTTCAAGTTCTCCACCTACGCCACGTGGTGGATCCGCCAGGCCCTACAGCGCGCTGTCCAGCAGCACGGTCGCACCATCCGGATCCCCCTCGAGGTCGGCGAGCAGCTGCAGCGACTCGAGGCCACCACGGCCGAGCTCATCGGTCAACTGGGCCGCCGCCCCACCGACGAGGAGCTGACCGAGGCCACCGGGATGACCGCCGCTGAGCGCAAGTCCTTGGAGGGCCTGGCGGGGGTTACCGCCTCGCTCGACCAGCCCGCCAACTCCGACTCGGCCACGGTGCTCGGCGACCTCGTCGCCCCCGAGCAGAGCGACTTCGTGGCTGACGTCGAGCAGTCCATGGTGGACGACCGCCTGCACGGGGCGATCGACAAGTTGCCCGAGCTCCAGCGGGACGTGCTGCGGCTCCGCTTCGGCCTCGACGGCAAGAACCCGGCATCGCTCCAGGCCACCGCTGAGTCCCTCGGGGTCGGCGTACGCCGGGTCCGGCGGGCCGAGGAGGAGGCGCTCGCCAGCCTCCAGCTCGACCGTGACGTCCTCGGCATCTACGAGCCTGAAGACCAGAGCTCCAACTAGTCGTCGCCGAGGGCAACGGGGCCGACGACCTCGAGAAGGTCCTCGGGTAAGGGCGCGTCGAAGCTGACCCAGTCGCCGCTGCTCGGATGGGTGAAGCCCAAGCGGTAGGCGTGGAGGAAGAAGCGGTCTGCCCCCAGCCTGGCGTCGGCCTTCCTGCCGTAGCGGACGTCGCCCACCACCGGGTGCCCAATGGCCGCGAGGTGCACCCTGATCTGGTGGGTGCGACCGGTGTCGAGCTTGACCGACAGCAGGGTCTCGACCTCGGGCTCCTCGAAGCGCTCGAGCACCTCATAGGAGGTCCGGGCTGGTCGGCCGTCACGGCTGATCGCCATCATGGTTGGGCTGCGGACGCTGCGGCCGATGGGGGCGTCGACCACCCCGCGCTCTTCTGGCACCGCCCCGCGCACGAGCGTGACGTACCGACGCTCCACGCTGCGCTCGGCGAGCTGGGTCACCAGCGACTCGTAGGCAGCATCGGTGCGGACCACCACGAGCAACCCGGAGGTTCCTCGGTCGAGCCGGTGGACGACGCCGGGTCGAAGGGGGTCTCCCCCATGGCCGGCACCCACCCCCTCGAGGTCGGGGTAACGCGCCAGCAGCCCAGCGATCATGGTGCCGGTGAAGTGCCCGGCACCGGGGTGCACGATGAGCTCGGGGGCCTTGTTGACCACGAGGAGGTGCGGATCTTCGAACACGACCTCAACGACAACCTCGGGCTCAGGGTGCAACACCGCAGCAGCCTCGGTGCGCACGGTCCCCACCAGGCGATCTCCTTCGACCAACACGTGGCTGCGCGGACGATCGCTGCGCCCGTTGACCGAGATGGCTCCAGCGGAGATCAGCTGGGCCGCCTCATTGCGGCTGATGCCGGTCAGCATCGACACGGCCCGATCGAGGCGTATGCCTGCCAGCAGAGGGGGCACCGCCACGTCGAGGTGCTCGGTCGTCTCATCCATCACGTTGTCCCCTTGGGTTGACCACCAGGCACCACCCTGCGAGTCCTGCGCCGGCGGTGATCGCCACGTCGGCGAGGTTGAAGGTGGCGAAGTGCGGCAAGGTGAGGAAGTCCACCACGCCATGGCCGGGTCGAAGCGCCCGGTCGATCAGGTTGCCGATGGCGCCACCGACCACGAGGGCCAGGGCCACCACCATCTGAGGTTTTCGCTGGCGGACCATGACCACGCCCACCACCGCGATGATCGCCACCGACGCCACGGTCAGCCCCCATCCCCTCGACTGCAGCGAGGAGAAGGCGGCACCGTCGTTGGTCCCCACCTCGATGCTCAGTGGGCCGAGCACGTGGCTCGAGCCATGCAGGTGGCCGAGCACGAGCGACTTGGTGACCTGGTCGGCCAGCACCACCACGGTGATGAGGACCCCCGCCAGCAGGTGGAGCTGGCGGGGCCGGACCAGGTTCATCGTCCTAGCGTCGCAGCAGGCCGCCGTTCTTGCACGCCACGCACTCCTTGGCCTCGGGCATGGCCTCGAGCCGAAGCTTGGGGATCGGGGTCTTGCAGGTCTCGCACATGCCGTAGGTGCCTCGGTCGAGTCGCCACAGGGCCTCGGTGATCTGATCAGCGGCCTCGATGGCCTGCTCGGCGTTGAAGAGCATGTCGGCGCGGTCCACGGCGAAGGTCGACCCCTCACCGGACTCCTCGTTGAAGGTGTCGTCCCCGGGCTCACGGCCGATGGTCAAGGCGTCAGCATCGGCGCGTAGATCCGCGGCCCGGGCCAGCTCCTCGGCCTTCTTGGCCTCGAGCTCAGCCCGCATCTTGGCCAGGAACTTGGCGTCCTTGGCGTAGGGGTTGACGACTGGCTCAGCAGCCTTGGCGGGGGCCTTCTTGGCCGGGGCCGGAGCCTTGGCGGGGGCTGGCGTGGCAGCAGCGGGCGTCACCGGGTCGACAGCCTTGGCGGGAGCCTTCTTGGCCGGGGCGGCGGCCTTGGCTGGAGCCTTGGTCGGGGCCTTCTTGGCCGGGGCCTTCTTGGCCGGGGCCTTCTTGGCCGGGGCGGCAGCCTTGGCGGGGGCCTTGGTGGCGGTCTTCTTTACCGGAGCGGCAGCCTTGGCGGGGGCCTTGGTGGTGGTCTTCGTGGTGGCCTTCTTGGCCGGAGCGGCAGCCTTGGCGGGGGCCTTGGTGGCCGAGGTGGAGGCCTTGGCGGGGGCCTTCGTGGTGGTCTTCGTGGTGGCCGGAGCCTTCGACGACGGGGTCATGCGATCCTCCTAGAGCAAGCCGTGACCACGCCTCGAAGCCTCGATGCGCAGCAGAGCGAGCAGGATAGCGGACCCAGCGCTCGGCCAGAACGCCCGCTCAGGAAACCTGCAGGTCTGCCTCGGGCTCGTCGGTTGCGGGATCAGCGGCTGGGGTTGGTGCCGACGCCGCTTGGATGGCCCGCAGGGCAGCAGAAGGCTGCACGTGCTCTTCGATCCAGCGCTGGAACTCCTCGAACTGGCCCCGGAGCCGGATGCGCTCCACGTCGAGCTTGGTGGCCAGACCCTCCACCTCAGAGGTGAGCTGGCCCTTGACGGTCTCGAGTCGGCCGACCTCATCGCGCAACCGGGTCTGGGCTTGGGTGGTGATCTGCTTGGCCTCTTCCTCGGCCTTGGCGATCATGGCGGCGGCCTCCGCCTCAGCCTCACGCTTGGTCTGGTCGACGAAGCGCTGGGCCAGCACGAGGGTCTTCTGCAGCTCCTCGGTGGACTCGCCCGCGGCAGGAGCCGGGGTTGGTACAACGGCGGGGGCGGGGGCAGCGGCGGGGGCGGGCGTCGGGGTCGGGGCAGCGGCAGTGGCCGGCGCCTGGGTCTCACGTCGACTGGCCTCGAGCTGGGCGATGCGCTCGGCCGCTTGGCGGAGTCGGTCCGAGGTTTGGCGAAGCTGGTCCCGCAGCGCGTCGACCTCGACGGCTGCCTTCTCCAAGAACTCGTCGACCTCGTCGGTCTTGTAGCCCCGCAGGGCGAAGGTGAACTCCACCGTGCGGATGGACTCGAGCGCGGACTTCGGCGAGGACGTGGTCATAGCGGCTAAGTGTAGCCAGCAGGGTCTCGGCGGTGGTGCCCCTCAGCGAGGGCTCCGCGCACCTGTGCTCACAGAATCTCGATGAGCACCAAGATCACGAGCCAGACGATGGTGAGCGAGAGGTCGACCGGCCCGGTGCTCGGCAGCATCTTGCGGACGGGCGCCAGCACAGGCTCGGTGGCGGCGTAGGTGAACCCGAAGGCCTTGCGCCCAGCCGGCGGCAGGTCGGGGAACCAGCTCAAGATGGCCCGAGCCGCCAGGATCAGCAGGTAGATCCACAGCAGATCTCGGAGGAAGCTCACGGGCTACAGCGTCCCAAAGTTCCGCTGGCGCAGGCGCGCCCGCTCCTCGTCGGAGACCTTGACGTCAGAGGGCGAAAGCAGGAAGACCTGGTCGGCCACCTTCTCCATCTCGCCATCGAGGGCGTAGGCCGCGCCTGAGCAGAAGTCGATCATGCGACGCTGGAGGTCACGGTCGGCCATCTGCAGGTTCACGATCACCGGGCGGTCACCCTTGAGCACATCGGCGATCTCTTGGGCGTCTCGGAAGGTGGCCGGAGAGACCACGTGCGGGCGGCTGTGGTCCGCCACGATGGGGCGCACCGTCGCCGACGGCTGGGGCACCGCCGTCAGGGTCGGACCCTGGGGGCGCTCGTCGCGACCAATGGGGCGGATCCGGCCCATCTGGCTCGACGAGGAGCTCGAGCGGCGACGCTCTGGCTCCGGCTCAGGCTCGGGCTCGAGGTCCTCGTAGCGATCCCGCACCGACGGACGGGGGGCGGCCGGGGCGTAGCTGCGGCTGCGCCCGTCGAAGTCGTCGTACTCGTCGTACTCGTCGTCGACCAATCCGAGGTAGGCCATCGCCTTGCGGAACATCGATTGCGCCATGTCTTCCTTCTCCTACCTGTGGTGGCTCACCGGGGCATCGCCCCCGACCCTGGGGTGGTGAAGCCTCGGGGGAAGAATCTACGCCACGAGCGGCACCACCCGCGGACGTCCACCGCTGCCTCACCTGCTGCCGAACAACGCTTGACCCACCCGGACCATGGTCGAGCCAGCCTCAATCGCCGCCTCGAGGTCCCCCGACATTCCCATCGACAGCGAGCGGAGTCCGAGGGACCGACCGAGCGCGGCCACCTCCTCGAAGCACTGCCGAGCCCCTGCGGGGTCGTTCGGTGCCACCACCATCAGCCCCTCGAGGTCCACGTCCAAGGGCGCAACGGCACCACAGAGCGCCTCGAGTTGGCGAGGCTCGACCCCATTGCGTTGCGGGAGTGCCGTGGTGTCCACCTGGAGCAAGATCCTCGCCCCCGGGGAGCGACGAGCGATGTCGGTGGCCTCCTCGAGGCGAGTCACCGACTGGTAGAGCCCGACCACCGGCGCCAGCTTGGCCAACTTCTTGCGCTGGATGGCGCCGAGGTAGCTCCAGGTAATCCCAGGTGCCCCAACGAC
Source organism: uncultured Actinomycetes bacterium (assembly GCA_903847955.1). Lineage (GTDB taxonomy): Bacteria > Actinomycetota > Acidimicrobiia > Acidimicrobiales > RAAP-2 > CAINFA01. The sequence continues at coordinate 15,192 of CAINFA010000040.1, read as the reverse complement.
GGCTGCCTTGGCACAGAGCTCCTCGGCGTAGTTCTCGCCGAGCAGCACTACCCCAGCTGCGGCGGCGAGTTGGCACACCTCCACCGGGAAGGTCTTGGTCACCGCGCACAGCGACACGGTCTCCTTGGAACCCCCGGCGCGGGTGATGCGACCCCAGAGCGCGTCGAGGCGATCTTCGAGCTCGGTGGCGGTCAGCAACCCTCGGTGAGGCTCAGCGCAGGAAGGACGGGACGTCGAAGTCGTCGTCGCCGAGGTCCAACTCCCCACCAGGGGTGTCAGAGAAGATGTCGATCGGACTCTTCGAGTCGAGGCCGAGACCCGAGCTCGGACGGGTCGAGCCGTCCTCCCAGCGCTCGAAGCCGGCCGCGATCACCGTGACCCGAACCTCTTCACCCATGGTGTCGTCGATGGTGGTGCCGAAGATGATGTTGGCGTCGGGGTGGGCCACGCCGTGGATGATCTCGGCTGCCTCGGTGACCTCGAACAGGCCGAGGTCCGGTCCACCAACGATGTTGAGCAAGATGCCCCGAGCTCCCTCGATGGATGCCTCGAGCAACGGCGAGGTGATCGCAGCCCGGGCTGCGTTGACCGCCCGGCTCTCACCAATGGCGCTGCCGATCCCCATGATGGCGGTGCCAGCATTGGTCATGACCATCTTGACGTCGGCGAAGTCGGTGTTGATGATGCCCGGCGTCGTGATCAGGTCGGTGATGCCGCGGACACCTTGGAGCAGCACTTCATCGGCCCGACGGAAGGCGTCCACCATCGAGGTCTTGTTGTCCGAGACCGACAGCAAGCGGTCGTTGGGGATGACGATGAGGGTGTCGACCTTCTCCTTCAGGATCTGGATGCCCTTCTCGGCCTGGGCGGCTCGACGACGTCCCTCGAAGGCGAAGGGTCGGGTGACCACGCCGATGGTCAACGCACCCATGGACTTGGCGATCTCGGCCACCACCGGGGCTGCACCCGTACCGGTGCCGCCACCCTTGCCGGCGGTGATGAAGACCATGTCGGCACCAGCCAGGGCCTCTTCGATCTCGGCCCGGTGCTCCTCGGCGGCCTGGCGACCAACCTCGGGGTCCGACCCTGCACCGAGCCCTCGGGTCAGCTGGCGGCCGATGTCGAGCTTGAGGTCGGCGTCGGACAGCAGCAGGGCCTGCGCATCGGTGTTGGCGGCGATGAACTCGACGTTGCGCAGGCCAGACTCAATCATCCGGTTCACGGCGTTGACGCCGCCGCCTCCGACACCGATCACCTTGATGACTGCGAGGTAGTTGGACTGCAACGTGTTCGTCATATCTCTCCCATCGTAGAGCCTTGGGTGCGGCAGGGTGGAGATGCTGCCCCGCCGCAGCGCCGCACGTCGTGGTGGGGGTCAGCCGCCATGGCGGATGACCACCGACTGCGGCACGGTCACGTCGACCTCGTCACCGGCGTAGAGCTGGGCGTGAGCGATGACCGCAGCCACCGCTTCGAACTTCGCCTCGAGATCGTCGCTCGAGCCGAGGATGAAGCTGACCGGCGTGGTGAGCCCGAGGCGGAGCTGACCATGCTCGAGGCTGATCGTCGCCACCTGGGCCTTGAAGGCGGGGGGCAGGCTGGCCGCCACCGCGGCGGCTGGGCGAACCCCTGGGGCGAGGAAGCTGCCCGGAGCACCGGCGTGGAGGCCGAGCTCGAGGCGCGGCAGCACCTGGCCTCCAGCTGGACCGAGGATGCGACCGGTGCCGTCGACGAGCACGAGGCCGTCGATGCCAGCCACCGCAGCCACCGCGGTGCGCTCGGTCACGGTGATCCGCACCGTCTGGGGCCAGACCCTGGTCACCTCCGCCCCGAGCACCCACGGCAGCGTCTCGACCCGGGCGGCCACCTCAGAGGCATCCATGGTCACCATCGGTGGCTGGCTCGAGAGCCCCGCTGCGGCCACGATGGCCTCGGTCGGGGTGGCGCGATTGCCGACCACCTCGACGTGGTGGACCCGGAGCAAGGGGCCGAACACGACGACGGCCACGAGGCCAGCGAGGACCACGGCGATCCCGATGCCGCCGAGCACCCCTCGACGCCTCGACGTCTGGGCGTTGCGCACCTCCCGGCGACGCTCGCTGATCTTGGGGTGCACCTCGGTCCGGGGTCGCTCTCGGCGCTCGGGGGCCTTGGCGTGGGCTGGCTTCTTCGAGCCCACCATCACCGAGGATCCCCGACGATCCTGAGTTCAGTCGACAGCGTGATCCCCGAGTGCCTCGCCACCTCGTCGCGCACCAGCTCGAGCAATGCCTCGACGTCTTCGGCACGACCGCCAGGATCGGCTTGGATGAAGTTGGCGTGCTTCTGCGACACCATCGCCGTCCCGAGCCGATGTCCCTTGAGCCCTGCTGCCTCGATCAAGGTCCCTGCCGAGGTGCCAGCAGGGTTCTGGAACACCGAGCCCGCGTTCTGCCCTCCGGGCTGGTGCGCCCTCCTCCAGGCCACGATCTCGCTGAGGGCGGCCCTGCCCTGCTCCACCGACCCCGCCGACAGCTCGAGGCGCGCACCGAGGACGATCTCTGTCGGACCGAGGTTCGAGTGGCGGTACGAGAGCTCGAGGTCCGCCACCGACCGCACCGAGGTCTCCCCGCTGCCGAGGTCCACGACCTCAACACCAGCCAGCGACTCGTGCATCGAGGCGCCGTGGCCACCGGCGTTCATCACCACCGCCCCCCCGATGGTCCCTGGCACCCCCACCGCCCAGGTGAAGCCATCGAGGCCAGCCTCGACGCACTGGCGAGCGACCCTGGGCAACTGCGCCGATCCCCCGGCGATGACCGTTGTGCCCTCGATCACCACGGCCTCGAAGCCACCAGCGAGGTGCACCACGACCCCATCGAAACCGCCGTCGCGCACGAGCAGGTTCGAGCCATTGCCCACGACGAGCACCTCGACCTTGGTCGAGGCGAGCACCTGGGCCACCCGACGCACCGCCTCGGCGCTGAAGGCGGTGACGAGCACCGAGGCCGTGCCACCCACCCGGTAGGTCGTGCGCTGTCCGAGGGGGGCGCCGATGGCGACGAGCCCCTCATCGCCAACGGCCTCGAGGAGTGGCGTCACCAAGGTGTGGGCGACCTCGCTCACGGCTCGAGTGCGAGCCGCAGCTGGTCCGACAGTGTGGTGAGGTCACCGGCGGAGAAGATGAGGCAGAGATCGCCAGGCTCGAGCACCTCTGCCACCTCGGCTACGAGGTGGTCCCTGCGCTCGACGTAGCGCACCGGCACCGACCCACCAGCACCAATGGCATCGGCCACGAGGCGCCCTGAGACCCCTGGAATCGGGTCTTCACCTGCGGCGTAGATGTCGGTCACCACCACGAGCTGCGCACGGTCGAAGGCGGTGGCGAAGTCCTCGAACAACTTGGCGATGCGGGTGTAGCGGTGGGGCTGGAACACGGCCACGATGCGCTGCCAACCTCCGGCGGCGGCCGCCTCGAGCACGGCGTCGACCTCGCTGGGGAGGTGCCCGTAGTCGTCGACGAAGGTCACCCCCGCTGCGGTGCCACGGAACTCGAACCGACGGGGCACCCCGGTGAAGCGCTGCAGTCCAGCCGCAATGGCGCCAGGTTCGACCCCCGCTGCCAGTGCCGTACTGGCTGCGATGGCGGCGTTGGCCACCGAGTGCATCCCCGGTGAGGCCACCTTGAGCTCGAGGCGATCGAGCCCTGCTCCGGTCAAGGTGAAGCTCGAGGCGGCCCGCTCGAGGACCACGTCGCCCACCACGAGGTCACAGTCGAACTCCGGCCCAACGATGGTTGCCCCATGGCGACGGCCGATCCGCCCTGCGGTGCTCGAGGCGCCGTAGACCACGACCGAGCCCGTGGTTCGCTCGAGCAGCGCTTCGAAGCCGCGCTCGAGGGCGCCGAGGTCGCCGTAGTGGTCGAGGTGGTCCGCTTCGATGTTGGTGATGCCGAGCACCTGGGGCGCCATGAGCGCAAAGGTCCCGTAGCTCTCGTCGGCCTCGAGCACCAAGAGATCCCCCCTTCCCCAACGGGCATTGGAGCCGCTCGTGCCGACCTCGGCCCCGATGAGGTAGCCGGGCTCGAGCCCGGCATCGATGAGTGCCAGGGCCAGCATCGAGGTGGTCGAGGTCTTGCCGTGGGTGCCCGCGATGGCGATGGTGGCCTTCAGCGCCACCAGCTCGGCCAGCACCTCAGCCCGAGCCATGAAGACGGCGCCCGCCTCGATCGCACCTCGCAGCTCGGGGTTCGTCTCGCGCACCGCCGGCGAGGCGGTCACGATCTCGGCCCCTTGGGCGTGGTTGGGGTGGTGGCCGAGGTACACGGTCACCCCACGGCGTCGCAGGCGCTCGGTGACCGGTGACTCCCGCAAGTCCGAGCCCGAGACCTCGTGGCCGAGGTCAACCAGGACTTCGGCGATGCCCGACATGCCCGCGCCACCCACGCCGATGACGTGGACCCGCCGGGGCCGCCCTGCAGCGAACTCAGGCGCCATGGGAGCGCACCACCTCAGCGATCGCCCGAGCAGCGTCGGTGGGGGCCGTGGATCGGGCAGCCTGGCCCATGGCGTCGAGCCGACCTGGGGCACCGAGGAGCTCGACGACTGTTGCCTCGAGGCGATCGGCGGAGAGCTCGGCGTCAGGGATCAGCACCGAGGCACCGAGCTCCACCATGGCCGTGGCGTTGTGGGTCTGGTGGTCGCCGGGGGCACCAGGGAGGGGCACGAGGATTGACGGTACCCCAGCCACCTCGAGCTCGGCCACGGTCGAGCCCCCGGCCCGTGCGCACACGAGGTCGCACCCGGCGTAGAGCAGCTCCATGCGCTGCTCGAAGGCGACCAGGTGGTAGCCAGGCGTCTCCCCCCGAGCCGCGTTGGCCTCGAGGAGGTGGTCGATGTCTCGACGCCCGGCGACGTGGTAGAGCTCGATGCCCATCACCTCGAGCTTGGGAGCCAGGTCGAAGGCGGCACGGTTGAGCGAACGAGCCCCGAGCGAGCCACCCACCACGCCGAGCAGGGGCCGGTCGCCGACGCCGAGGGCGGCCTTGGCGGCCGCACGAGAGGCGGGGTCACGACGGACGTTCGCCACCTTGGCCGACACCGGCACGCCCGTCACCACCTGGTGCGGGAGCCCGGTGGTACTGAAGCCAACGCAGCTCGCCACCGCGAAGCGCCCGAAGAGTCGGTGGACCAAGCCCGGCACCGCATCGACGTTGACCACCACGAGCGGACGGCGTCGGAGCACCGCCGCTGCCACCGCAGCGAAGGCGGCGTAGCCACCACCAGAGACCACCACCGCAGGATCCCAGCGGCCCATGGCCACCACCGTCGAGCCGAGGGCCCGCAGCAGGTTGACCACGGCCACCACGTTGTCACGCACGGCGCTCAGCGAGAGGCTTCGCTGGATGCCGCGTCCGGGGAGGTACGTGGCCGGGTACCCCCGACCCTCCAAGATGGAACGGTCCGGGCCACGTTCAGAGGCCACCAGTTCGAGCTGGTCAGCGGACAACCCGCTCGCCACGAGGGCGTCAGCGATGGCGACGAGGGGCAGGACGTGCCCACCGGTGCCCCCACCAGCGAGCACGACCCGACGTCGTCTCACCTCGACGGCCGCCTCGTCGGCGCCGACCTCTGGCTCGAGCCCGACGCTCGCCGCTCGCTCGGTCGCGCTTGGCGAGCAGGCCCACCCTTGGCTGCACCTCGAGCACGGGGTGCGGGTCGAGGTGTCCCACGTCGAGGGGCTGCAGGCCGTGGAGCAGCAGAGGTCCGCCGAGCCGCGCTGGCCACGGCAGGTCGACCCACGGACGTGCGTGGCTTCGGCCTCCCCGCGGGAGCCGGGCTCCTCTTGAGGTTCGCCAGCGCAGCAGCGGGAACCTCTTGGCGGGCCACAGCCACCAAGATCCCACACGCCAGCAGCGTGGTGATCAGCGAGGTACCGCCGTAGGAGATGAGCGGGAGCGGAATGCCGGTGACGGGGAACACGCCGATGACCGAGGCGATGTTGATGATGGCCTCGAGGCCGATCCAGGCCACCACGCCAATCGCCAGCAGCGAGCCGAGCAGGTCCGGTGCCCGGTTGGCCACGCGCAGTCCGTAGGCGATGAGCACGCCGAAGAGCACGATGACGCCGATGGTGCCGACGAGGCCCAACTCCTCACCCAAGATCGAGAAGATGAAGTCGGTGTGGGCATTGGGCAGCGAGCCCCACTTGATCTTCGAGGCACCGAGCCCCAGCCCGGTCAGGTGCCCTGAGCCGATGCCGATCATCGACTGCACCACTTGGTAGCCCGAGCCCTGGGCGTGGGCCTCCGGGTTGAACACCCCGAGCAGCCGAGCACGGCGGTAGGGCGACAGGACCGCCACGGCCCCTGCCAGCACCGCGAGCACCAGACCGAGCTTGGCTGCCGGCTTCCACGGCATCCCCGCCGCGAACAGCATGGCAACGGCGATGGCCACCACCACCGCGGCCGTGCCCATGTCGGGCTCAGCGATGATGAGCCCAGCCGCCAGCCCAGCCAAGATCAGCACCGGACCACTGCGACTCCGCTCGCTCGACCCTGCGGCGGTCCGACGAGCGATCAGGTCGGCGCAGAAGATCACGATGGCCAACTTGACCAGCTCTGAGGGCTGGATGGTGACGATCGACACACCAATCCACCGCCTGGCCCCGGAGATCTTGTGCCCCACTGCCAGCACCGCCGCGAGCAGGCCGAAGCTCACCAAGAGCAGAGGCGCCCCCAGACGACAGAGCCGGTGGTAGTCCCGCCGTGCGGCGATGGCGAAGCCCACGAGCCCCACCACCATGAACATGACCTCGTTCTCCAAGATGGACCACGGGCTGCCGTAGGTGGCCTCGGAGATCACCGGGGAGGCGGAGCCCACCATGATCACCCCGATGGTGCACAGCGCCAGCACGATGGCCGTCAAGGCGGTCGCGGTCTTGGTGGTGGTCCCTGACCGTGCTTGGGTCTTCGTTCGCCGCGCAGTGGGCGTTGAGGTCAGGGTCGAGCTCGCCATCACAGGCCCTTGGTCACGTGGAGGAAGTCGCCGTAGAAGATGCCAAGTCCAAGCGCCGCGCACAGCGCCGACAGGATCCAGAACCGGATGATGACCGTGGTTTCAGGCCATCCCATGAGTTCGAAGTGGTGGTGGATGGGTGCGATCTTGAAGACCCGACGGTGGAAGACCCTGAAGCTGAAGACCTGGATGATCACCGACAAGGTCTCGACGACGTACAGCGCCCCGATGATGACGAGGAGCAGGTCGAGGTTCATCAACAAGCACAGCGCCGCCAGCCCAGAGCCAATGGCCAGCGACCCGGTATCGCCCATGTAGATCTTCGCCGGGGCCGCGTTCCACCACAGGAATCCAAGACAGCCACCGGCCAGGCCGATGGCCACGAGAGCGAGGTCGAGGGCGCTCGAGGTGCCGCCCTGCACGTGGAGGTCGCCGACGTGGTAGATGGCGTAGTGCCGGAACTGCCAGTAGCCGATGATCGACAGCACGGCCAAGCACTCGGTCGCGGAACCCGCGGCCAGACCATCGAGGCCATCTGCGAGGTTGACGGCATTGGAGGTACCAATCAGCACGAAGACCGCCAGCAGCATCCAGCCAACTTGGCCAAGCTGCCATCCCGGCGAGTCGAAGCGGGTGAAGGACAAGGTCGTCTGCACCCCAACCCAGTGCACCGCCAAGAAGGCGAACACCACGGCGACCAGCAACTGCCCCCCTGACTTCGAGCGCTTGTTGAGGCCGAGGCTCCGTCGGTTGCGGACCTTGATGAGGTCGTCGAGGAATCCGATGGCGGCGAAGCAGACGATGGTGCCGAGCACCAAGATCCCCGACCGGGGCAGCAAGATCGACGTGGTGAGGTGGGCGACGATGAACCCAGTGATCACCGCCACCACGATGGCAATCCCGCCCATGGTTGGGGTGCCCGCCTTGACCAAGTGCGATGCAGGACCATCCTCTCGGATGGGCTGGCCGAAGGGACGGCTCTTGAACCACGAAATCAGCACGGGGGTGAGTAAGACCGCCACCACAATGGCGATGCCACCTGAAGCCATGAGCGCCAGCATCAGCCTTGCCACCCCTCGAGCGCTTGGCGCGCCACCTCGACGTCGCTGAGGGGAACCTTGACCCCGCGGGTTTCCTGCACTGCCTCGTGACCCTTGCCGGCGATGAGCACCACGTCGCCAGCCGAAGACCGACCAATCGCCGTGGTGATGGCCGCCACGCGGTCGAGCTCGACCACCACGTGGTCCACCATGCGCTTTGGGATGCCGTCGACGATGGCCGCGGCGATCGCGGCAGGGTCCTCACTGCGGGGATTGTCCGAGGTCACCGTCAACTGATCGGCGAGGCGTGCTGCCACCTCTCCCATCAGCGGCCGCTTGGCCCGGTCGCGATCCCCACCACAGCCGAACACGACGTGGAGGCGAGCCTCGGGTGCGATCAGCTGACGGAGGTTGGAGAGCACGGCTTCGAGGCCAGCTGGGGTGTGGGCGTAGTCCACGAGCACCGTTGGCCGATCAGGGCTCGTTGGAGCGACGAGCTCGAGCCGACCAGCGACGGTGGAGACCTCTGCGAGTCCAGCAACGATCGCCTCCTCGTCGAACCCCAACGCGCTGGCGGCGGTCATCGCCACCAGCGCGTTGTGAACGTTGAGGCGCCCGGTGAGCGGCATGGTGGCCCGCTGACCCCGCCAGGTGAAGCTCGAGTGACCAAGCTCGACGAGGACCTCGGAGGCGTCTGCGGCTTGGACCACGGTGAGGGGAACCTGGACCTCATCAGCGAGTCGAGCGCCGTAAGGGTCGTCGACGAACACGACGGCGTGTCGGCACCGCTCGGGTGTGAACAGCGAAGCCTTGGCCTGGTAGTAGTTCTCCATGGTCCCGTGGAAGTCCAAGTGGTCGTGGGACAAGTTGGTGAAGGCGCACACGTCGAAGGTGACCCCATCGACCCGATGGAGGCTGAGCGCGTGGCTCGAGACTTCCATGGCCACGAATCCTGGGTCGCCAGAGGCCAGTGCCTCGTCGCGTGCATCGGCCAAGAAGCCGGCGAGCACCGGCGCTTCGGGGGTGGTCCTCGATCCCGACAGGGTGCCGATCACCGTGGAGCGGAACCCGGCACGTTGCGCCATGGTGCCGAGCATCTGGGTCACGGTGGTCTTGGCGTTCGTCCCCGTCACCCCACAAGTCAGCAGCTGGCGAGCTGGGAACCCCGCCACGGCTTGCGCGTAGACGGCCATGGCCGAGCGCAGGCGGTCGCGCCCGACGAGCAGCTGGGGCACGTGGACCTCGAGCCGATGGTCGACCAGCAGGGCCGCTGCGCCGAGCGCGATGGCAGCCTCAGCGAAGTCGTGTCCGTCGAGGCTGTCGCCGCTCACGCAGCAGAACAACCCTCCAGGGACCACGTTACGAGAGTCGTGGTGCACCGAGGTGATCTCGATGCCCGCCGTCTGGCCGAGCACCGCATCAGGAGGGAGCAAGGACCGGAGGTGATCTAGTTGCACCGCCACCCCCTCATCGCACCACACCGGCGCCAGTGACGTCCTCGGCCACCGGGGCGACCTGGGAGATCACGGTGGGAGCGCCAGCGGTGGTGGGGATCCCGTAGCGGTGGAGCGCGTAGCTCATGATGGTGGAGAAGACGGGAGCGGCCACTTGGCCGCCGAAGTACAGAGGCGTTGGGCGGTTCAAGATCACGATGGCCGACAGCACGGGGTTCTGGGCCGGGGCGTAGCCCACGAAGGTGGCTGAGTAGTCCCCCGGCAGGTACCCGCTCGAGTTCGGATTCGGGATCTGGGCGGTACCCGTCTTGCCGGCCACCGAGTACCCGGGAACCACCGCGTTGGTGCCGGTGCCTGCCAGCACCACTTGCTCGAGCATGGTGGTCAGCTGCTGTGCGGTGGCGTAGCTGAGCACTCGGTGCTCGGCTGCAGGCGGTGCTTCCACCAAGGTTCCATTCGCCCCCACCGTGGCGCGAACGAGGCGCGGCGCCACGAAGACGCCACCATTGGCGACGGTGTTGTAGGCGTCGAGCACTTGCTGGGCCGTTGCAGCGTCGACCTGGCCGATGGCGAGCGAGACCATGTCGGTCGGCTCCCACTTGTCGGCATTGATCAACAGGCCCTGGGACTCGCCGAGACCCAGTCCCGTGGGTGCACCAAAGCCCAGCGCGTGGACTTGGTTCAGCAAGGCTGACTCGCCCAGTCGAGAGGCGATCTGGAACGTCCCGAGGTTCGACGACTGCGCCAGGATTTGGGTGGCGGAGAGGCGAATCAGCCCGTGGTTCTCAGCATCATGGAAGGTGTACCCGTCGAAGCTGATCTGATCGGGAATGGTGAAGGGCGTGGTCGGGGTGATCACGCCGTTGGCCAGGGCAGCGGCGAACGTCACCAGCTTGAACACCGAGCCCGGCTCGTAGGTCTGGGTGAGGGCCAGGTCGTTCATCGCCTCACCGACGCCAGGGACGATGGGGTGGCTCGAGGTCAACGAGGCGGGTGCACTGAGCACGCCCGTTGAGCGCCCGAGCGTTTGGTTGACCAAGTTGGCCTCGGCCAAGACGTCGCCGGTGCGCGTGTCCATGACGATGGCGACACCGCTCATCGCGTGCGAGGAGAGGATCTCCTCCCCGAGCGCTCGCTCGGCGGCGTACTGCAGCGGGGTGTCGAGGGTCAGCTCTAAGCCTCGCCCGGCAACCGGCGCCACGAGCTCGACGGGGCTCGATTGCGGCAGTGCGAGGCCATTGGGGGACTTGAGGACCTGGTCGACCCCTTGACGACCTGCGAGCAGGCGGTTCTCTTGGTACTCAAGACCAGCAGCACCGTGCCCTTGGTAGTCGAGGAAGCCGAGCACCGAGGCCCCGAGGGAGCCATTGGGAGCGGTGCGCTGCGACGTCGCCTCGATCGTGATGCCTGGGTAGGCGTTCTCGGCAATCCGCTGGGACACCGGAAGGCTCACGCTCGGAGCCAGCACCACGTCACCTGAACCCGGACCCCTGCGGCTCAGCTCTGCGGCCAGTGTCCCCTCGGGAACCTGGAGGAGTGCGGCTAGAGCACGGGCTTCAGTCGCCACCTCCTTTGGTGCGATCTGGGCATCGTCGGCGAGTACTTGCTCGAGGGGCACCGACAGCGACAGCACCGCGCCGTTGCGGTCGTAGATCCCACCTCGCAGGGCCGGAATGACGATGCGCTGCACGAGCTCGTTGTTGGCGTCAGCTTGGTAGTGACCTGCGTCAACGACCTGGAGATCCACGAGACGCAGCACGAGGGCCACGAGGGCGATGAGGAGACATCCTCGGAGCAACTTGACGCGACGACCCGCCACCCGTGCACCGTGGGACCCTCGGCGTCGCCGAGAGGTGCCAGACCTCGGAGCGGCCGGTGGTGGAAGCGGACGGCGACTGGTCATTTCCTTGGGGGCTGGGCCGAGCTCGTACCCGCCGGGGCCGGTAGCACGGCGGGGGTTGGCAAGGGAACCTGCAGGTTGACGGCTGCCAGCTCGCCGACGCCGGTGGCAGGAACGAGGTGGTACGCCGCGCCCGTTACCCCTTCGAAGCGAACCGGGGACTCGAGGACCGAGGCCTGCAGCACGTCACGCGCGTGCTGGGCTTCGGCCACGGCGAGGGCGCCCTGGACCCGCTGGAGGCGGACCTGGCCTTGGGCCAACATGCCGTAGCCGCCGACCACCACCACGAGCGCGCCGAAGATGCACCCGATGCCGACGACCGCCGGAGAGAGGCTGAGCAGCGAGCGACGTCGGGTGCCAACAACCTGCAACGGTGTTGGACGCTGCCGTTGGCGAGGTGCTGGTGCTTGGGTAACGCGGGCGGTGCTCTGTGCGGGGCTCATGGCAACTCCTCAAGGTCGAGCCGCTCAACGGCCCTGAGCCGAGCACTCTCGGCTCGACGATTGGTGTCGAGCTCACCGGCACTGGACTTGTGGGCGCCGGCGAAGAGACGGCGGTAAGTAGGCGTGGCACCACAGCCACAGGGAAGTCGAGGCGGACAGGTGCAGCCGCCCGTCACCCGGTCGGCGAACAGGGTCTTGACCAACTTGTCCTCACCTGAGTGGTAGGCGATGACCACGCACCGCCCATGGGGCGTCAGGCGGTCGAGCGCCGCAGGCAGGGCGGCGTCGAGCTGATCGATCTCACCGTTCACGGCGATCCGCAGCGCTTGGAACACCCGCTTGGCCGGGTGCCCTCGCCGCCGCGCTGGGGCAGGCACGGCGCCAGCAACGACGTCAGCCAGCTGGCCAGTGGAGGTGATCGGGCGCGCCCCGAGAATCGCTTGGGCAATGCGGCGAGCGAGTCGGTCCTCCCCGTTCTCCCGCAGCAGCCGCTCCAAGGAAGCGAGGTCGAGGCCGTCGAGCACCTCGCTGGCGGTAGGTCCTGTCGAGGGGTCCATCCGCATGTCGAGGGGAGCATCGTGGAGGTAGGAGAAACCCCGCTCGGCCACGTCGAGCTGTGGTGAGGAGACGCCGAGGTCGAACAGGACCCCGGCCACCTTCGGTGGAGCACCCTTGGGCCAGGGTCCTGCACCCTCGAGGCCGGCGTCGATCACCCGACCAAGCTCGGCGAAGGTCGCTGCCACCACCACCGCTCGGTCGCCGAAGGGCTCAAGGCGCTCCTTGGCGGCATCTCTGGCGGTGCCATCGCGGTCGATCCCCACCAGGTGGAGCTGGGGGCACGCCGCCAAGATGGCTGATGCGTGGCCGGCTCCGCCCAAGGTCGCGTCGAGCAGCACCCCTGGCGGAACCGGGGTGAAGAGCTCGACCACCTCGTCGAGCAGCACAGGGGTGTGGTTGAAGTCCGAGGCCATGTGCAGCCCCTCGACCGGCGAGGCCGTCGAGGATTGGAGCCCAGAACGACCAGCGGGGAAGAGGGCGGAGGAGAGATCTCCCACCGTGCTGATCGAGGGGCTGCAAATGGTCCCAGTGGGGTGGTGTCGTCGAGGATGGGTGGCCACCGAGGCGGTCACGCCGAGGCACCTCCGGAGAAGTAGGAGGCGTGGGGCTCAATCTGGGCATCCCAGTTCATTGGGTTCCACAGCTCGATGCGGTCAATGGCCCCACACACCAGCACCTCGCCGTCGAGGCGGGCGAAGTCCCGGAGCCGCTGGGGGATGGCCATGCGACCCTGACGATCAATCTCAACTTCGTGGGCATTTCCCGCCCACAGCCGCATGCGGTTGCGCTCTTCACTCGATCCTGCAGATGCTTCTCGCATCTGCTGCATCTGGCGCTCGAACTCGCCCAAGGTCCACAACGCGAGGCAACCCTCGAGGTTGGACGAGAGGTACCCGCCTTGCTCGAAGGCGGCACGAAACTTGGCCGGAAGGATGATCCGGCCCTTCCCGTCGAGGCTGTGCTCGTACCGACCTACGAAACTCGCCATTTCCCGCTCTCCGCCAAGGCGCGCTCACCGGGATCCTCCGCCCCTGGCAACCACTTTCCTCCACCCTAAACCCCTTTCCTCCACTCGTCAACCATTTCAGACCATTTCGAGGCCCAACCAGCGACGGATGCACCACCGCATTTACAGCGGACGAAGAAAGCACCTCGATCGCGTCGAAATCGAGACGAAGTTGACCCGTTTCTCCTCACACCCGACAGCGGGTGAGGAATCTGATCCATTGACCGGATCCCCCTGAGTTGAGCCACCCGTGATGCGAGTCCGATGCCCCATGATGGGGCGAGGAGGACCGCACCATGAAGCGCAGGCACCACAGCCCTGAGCAGATCATCCGCAAGCTCCAAGAGGGCGACAAGCTGCTCAACGAGGGCCAGACCATCGACGAGGTGGTCAAGCACTTGGAGATCACCGCGTCGACCTGGCACCGCTGGAAGAACCAATACGGCGGGATGAAGGCCTCTGATGCCAAGCGGCTGAAGGAGCTCGAGGCAGAGAACGCCAGGTTGAAGAAGCTGCTGGCCGAGGCCGAGCTCGACAAGTCGATGCTGAAGGAGCTGGCGGAGGGAAACTTCTAACCCCGAACCGTCGTCGAGCAGCAGTTGGGCTGCTCCAGACCAAGTTCGGGGTCACTGAGCGCAGGGCGTGCAGGGTCGTCGGCCAGCCTCGCTCCACCCAGCGCCTCGACCCGCCACCTCCCGGTGACGACGAGCTGCGGGGCTTCCTCCGAGCCTTCTCCGCCGAGCGTCCTCGCTGGGGGTGGCGGCGAGCACTCGTCGCCGCTCGTGCCGCTGGCTACCAGGTCAACCACAAGAAGCTCCAGCGACTCTGGCGCGAAGAGGGCTTGAAGGTCCCCTATCGGAAGCGCAAGCGACCCTTGCGGGGTGTCGGCGTCAGAGCCGGGGTCATGTGCCCGATCGCCCCCGACGTCATCTGGGCCATGGATTTCCAGTTCGACCAGACCGCCGATGGACGCACCATCAAGCTGCTCAACATCATCGACGAGTTCACGAGGGAGGTCCTGGCCATCTGCGTCGACCGCTCCATCGACGCCGACCACGTGGTCCGAGTCCTCGAGCACCTCGCAGCGACGCGCCGAGCGCCGCGCTTCGTTCGCTTCGACAACGGCCCAGAGTTCGTGGCCCGCGCCGTCTCGGACTGGTGTCGGTTCAACAGCACCGGGAGCTTGTTCATCGATCCGGGATCACCCTGGCAGAACGGCGTCATCGAGTCGTTCAACTCGAGGCTCAGAGACGAGCTGCTCAACGGCCAACTCTTCGACTCACTCCTCGAAGCCCGAGTGCTCCTCGAGCAGTGGTGGATCGACTACAACTACAACCGAGCCCACAGCGCACACGGCTGGACGTCACCGGCCTCGTTCGCTGAGCAGTGGCTCACCCGACAGCAAGAACTCGCATAGCGAGTGGATCAACTATCGGGGACCGGTCAGCTTCACGGTGATCATCCTCCCCTTGACCACCATGGTGGGCAAGGGGGCGTTCACTCGTGGTGCATCCACTGGCGGGGGTGAGGTCATGAGACCTCATCGGGAAACGTCTCTGAAGCTGAGTCGGCTAGTCCGATGGCATGCCCGTCAACGCCTCCATCCTCAAGGTGTTGCGACGGCTGGTTGAACCCGTTGCGATCGTCTCGGATCAAGCGGACGACCATGGCCCCGTGTGATATTCGGCGAGCGATCGACACGATAGGCCACACCCATCCATTGCTCCGCTGATGTTGGGTACCCGAGCAACTAACGGCCGGTCGTGCTAGACATCGACTCAGGGCAGTCGCAGGGG
>CAINFA010000039.1 GCA_903847955.1 uncultured Actinomycetes bacterium | reverse complement strand
GCCCCGCGTGCCCCTTGTAGGTGCCCACCAAGAGCACACCTGAGGTCAGGTGCTCGGTGGTACCTGCGGCACCTGACGTTGCCGCCATGGTCGAGACCGAGAGCGCTGCTGCTCCGGCGACCACGGTGGCGGCGGTGAGCGCGCGGCGACCGCGCGACGGTTGAAACTTCCCCATGGGTCCCCCCCTCTGGCGGTGGCTCCTCGCCACCGCCGCCGAACGTAGCACCACCGAGGAAGTCGTTCAGGCCGAGAAGAGCCCTGCTCCGATGGAGGTGGTTCCCGCCACCCCGCCAGGACAAGCGAAGATCGCCGACGACGTTGCCGTGGTGTACCGGCTCAGGGCGTCTTGGGCGGCAACGTTCTCCTGGAGGGCAACGAACTGGGTCAGCGGGTCACGCTGGAAGCAGATGAAGTACAACCCGGCATCGAGCTCACCGGTCACCGGATCGAGGCCGTCGGTGAAGTTGAAGCCCCGACGCAAGATGTGGATCCCGCCGTTGGTTGCAGGCGCCGTCACCCGAATGTGGGCGCTCGACGGAATGACGTACTGCCCATTGGCATCGAGGGCCTCGAGGTCAACCGCATCGTGCTCGTGGCGACCCGAGAGCGGGGCACCGCTGTGCCGGAACCGCCCGATGACGGCTTGCTGGTCCGCCAAGGTGAGCGAGGACCACAACTCGAGGTGGGTGCGGATTCGCCGAGCGATGAGGTAGCTCCCCTCGACCATCCACCCCTGATCGGTCTCTGGACCGCAGAACACCCAGCGATCGAGGAGTTCGGGCTTGCCCTGGAGGTTGTGCGTGCCGTCCTTGAAGCCGAGCAAGTTCCGCGGTGCATCCTGGGTCGACGCAATCGAGGACGTGCGGCCGGTTCCGATCTGGAGGTAGCGCATGGCCACCGTGCCGAGCCCGAGACGAGCGAGGTTCCGAACCGCATGGAAGGCAACCTGGGGATCGTCTGCACAGGCTTGGACGCACAGGTCGCCACCGCTGCGACCACGATCCAAGGCATCTCCGGGGAACCGAGGGAGATCGATGAGGGCGCTCGGTCGCTTGTGCCGAAGACCGAACCGATGGTCGAAGAGGCTGGGGCCGAAGCCGAAGGTGAGGGTCAGCCTGGCCGGTCCGAGCCCGATGGCCTCCCCGGTATCAGCGGGCGCATCCCAAGGTGCCGCAGAACCCGGGAGCGGACGGCCGGCCATGAGCTCGTGGGCCGCAGCAGTCCAGTGCTCGAGCAGGCGTCGGAGCGCACCTCGGTCGAGACTGGTCACATCGAAGGCTGCGAACGCGAGGTGATCCTGCGCAGGGGTCGTGATGCCGGGCTGGCGCCTCCCGGCGAAGCGGTAGTGCTCATCGAGGTGACCGGACGCAACCCTCGTTGGTGCCTCGTCGTGCCGGCCAAGCTTGACCGTGGCCACGGAGGCCAAGGCGGAGGCAGCCAGCATGGACCGCCTCGTCACCCCGTTGGGCTCGCGACGTTCGGTCATGCGTAGTTCCTCCCCGTGCCAAAGCCCCAGAAGGAACCCTCGAGGTCGGCCATGGCTCCCTCAGCGACGTCGGCATCTTGGGCGATCGACCTCCATCGCCCCGGCGCCACGGCGCCATCGGGCGTTGCTGCAGGGAGACCGGCAACGCTTTGACGGAGGGCGGCCAACGAGGTCTCGAGGTTGGCGAGCGCTCTTGGATTGACGATGCGGGCGAGGGGTGCCAGCCCGCTCGTGGCAGAGGCGAGCGCCCCGAGCACCGCATCGACATCCACGAGGTCGGCATGGCTTGCGGGTTCTTGAGTGGTGTCCACCACGTCATCGACCATCCACCCGAGCGCGTCGACTTCGTCGCCAGCGATCTGCGCCGGCGTGAAGATCGAGCGGTAGAGGGAGAAGGCCACGAAGGGTCCTGCCTGCTCGAGGGCGCGCGCAGCTACAGCAGCAGCAGCCACGCGTCCTCCCCAGAGGTCAGCTTCGACGACGTGGAGGCCGCTCGGCGTCGACCCCGGTGCGAAGCTCCCCGGCAGTCCGTCAATCGCGGCCGATCCCACCGATCCTCCTTCGAGCACGGGCCGGAAGACGTCGAACTGACCCTGCGCGGCGAGTTCATCGGCCTTCGCCGCCGCCACGTTCCCTGCCTCAATCGCACCGACCATGTCGGTGCAGTCGTGGGAGAACTGCAACGACGCGGTGTCGATCTCGCGCCGGAACGCCTTGGTGGCCGCCAGGGTCGCCGCCTGCTCTTGGGCGGTTGGCACGGGAACGCTCGTTCGGCCTTGGGCGTAGTTCGAGCGGGCCGACGCGCTCAGGTGGTGATCCACCTGGCTCGACGCGCCACAACCGGCGAGCAGTGCCACGCTCGCCACCGCGCCGAGCACCGCCCGCCCGTGCTTCATCCCCCCTCGTGCCACCGCGCCAATGTAGGTCCGCTCTCGCACCGATGTGCGGCGGCGCTTGGGTGGCACCTCCACCGAAGCGCCGAACCCCGTGAGGGCCCGTCGTGGTGTCGAGCCGTACTGGTAGCCTCGGGCCGGTTCGAGGAGGGTCGTGGGCGACATCGCATCCCAAGCAGCCAAGACCAAGGCCGCCTCGCTGTACGCCATGACGGCGTCAGACGCCGAGCTCCGCCGCTTCCTCGGCGGACTGGCGGGGGTTGACGAGGTCGGGGCCCAGAGCCGGGTGGCCAAGCTCTCGGCCCGATCGGTGAAGACCACCACCAAGGCAACCCTGTTGGACCTCGCCATCTCGATGGTGGACCTGACGACCTTGGAGGGTGCGGACACCGGGGGCAAGGTGCGCTCGCTGTGCGCCAAGGCGCTGCGACCCGACGCCCAAGACCAGAGCGTGCCCCAGGTCGCGGCGGTGTGCGTCTACCCCGACCTCGTCGCAACCGCCAAGGCAGCCCTCGACGGCAGCTCGGTGAAGGTGGCCTCGGTGGCGACCGCCTTCCCCTCAGGGCGCGCTTCGCTCGCCGTCAAGCTGGCCGACGTGGGCGAGGCCGTCGGTGCTGGGGCCGACGAGATCGACAT
>CAINFA010000038.1 GCA_903847955.1 uncultured Actinomycetes bacterium | reverse complement strand
GTCGTCCTCGGGGCTGAAGCTGAAGCTGGCTGGGGCCCGCCGGGCGGTTCTCGGCCGAGGTGCAGCTTGAGTTGGCGCGGCGGCCTCGGCGGAGGCGGGAGCCTCAGGCGAGCTGGCGGGGACCGACGTCGCCGAGACGCCGGTGGCCTCGAGGATCTTGTCGATGATGTCGCCCTTCTTGGTGCGACTGGTGGTCTTGATCTCCATCGCTTGGGCGATGGCGTGGAGCTCTTCGCGCTCCTTGGCTTCCAGCACGGATCGTTCGAGCTGCGGTCCCGCAGACATCGGCTTCCCTCTTCTCGTAGGTGGTGATCGTCCGCCGAATGACAGCAGGCAGGACGGGAGAGCACTGCGAAGGTGGGGCGCAAACTAGAGCGACCCCTCGACATCCCCCACACCTGGGCGGGGCACCAGCACGAGAGGTGCTGAGGTCGATGGATGCACCCTAGCGGAACACCAAGGTCCTCGCCACCACCTCGAATCAGTTGATCCCGAGCGCTCCGAGGATCGCGCCGAAGGTGGGCTCGACCACCACCGGCAGCTCGATTTGGGAGATGGCCACATCGGGGTCCTTCAACCCATGGCCAGTCAAGACGCACACCACCGTGGACCCTGCCGGCACGCCGAACTTGAGCATCCCTGCCACCGAGGCGGCGGAGGCCGGCTCGCAGAAGACCGACTCCTCGGTGGCGAGCAGGCGGTACGCGGCGAGGATCTCTTGGTCGGTCACCGCCTCGATGCGCCCCGACGAGCCATCACGAGCAGCTTCTGCCTGGCGCCAGCTCGCCGGGTTGCCGATTCGGATGGCGGTGGCGATGGTGTCGGGCTGCTCGACCGGCCGGCCCAGCACGATGGGTGCAGCACCGGCCGCTTGGAAGCCCCACATCTGGGGCAGCTTGGTCGAGCGACCAGCAGCGAGGTACTCGTTGTAGCCATTCCAGTACGCGGTGATGTTGCCGGCGTTGCCCACGGGGATGCAGTGGACGTCGGGAGCATCGCCGAGCACTTCAACGACCTCGAACGCCCCGGTCTTCTGCCCTTCGAGGCGGTAGGGGTTAATCGAGTTGACCACGGTGATCGGCGCCCGCTCGGGCAGCTCTCGCACCAACTCCAAGGCTTGGTCGAAGTTTCCCTTGATCTGGATGACCTTGGCGCCATGCACGAGGGCTTGGGCCAACTTGCCCAAGGCGATGTAGCCGTCAGGGATGAGCACGGCACAGGTCATCCCCGCTCGGGCGGCGTAGGCCGCAGCCGAGGCTGAGGTATTCCCGGTCGAGGCGCAGACCACCGCCTGGGCGCCCTCCTGCTTGGCCATGGAGATGGCCATGGTCATGCCGCGGTCTTTGAAGCTGCCCGTTGGGTTCGCACCTTCCACCTTGAGCCAGACCTCTGCACCGAGCCGCTCGGAGAGCCGAGGTGCGGGCAGCAGGGGCGTGTTGCCCTCGAGCAAGGTGATCACTGGGGTGTCCTCGCTCACCGGCAAGTACGCCCGGTACTCCTCGATCAGTCCTCTCCAGCCGGGCATCACGCCACCTCTCCGTCATCGTCGGCGACGACCCGCAGCATCGACCCCACTCGGTCGACGGCCGACAAGCGCCGCAGGTCACGCAAGGTGGCTGCCATCGCACCTTCTCGAGCGACGTGGGTCACGAAGATGAGGCGAGCCTCAGCCCCAAGCCCCACCTGCTCCATCGAGCGGATCGACACCCCGTGGTTGCCGAACACTGCGGTGACCGCGGCCAGCACGCCGGGGCGATCTTTGACGTCGACGGTGACGTAGAAGGCGCACATCAGGTCTGCCATGCGGCGCTTGTTGAGGGGATGGGGCGGCATCACCTCGACCACGGGGCGGTCAGTCGTGATCGCTCGGCCCACTTCGATGAGGTCCCCGAGGACCGCCGAGGCGGTGGGGCGCCCACCCGCACCGCGTCCGTAGAGCATGAGCTCTCCACAAGCAGCACCTTCGACGAACACCGCGTTGAAGGCACCCTCCACGCTGGCCAAGGGATGGCTCGAGGGGACCATGGCCGGATGCACGCGCACCGAGATCTCCTCGCCCTCGAGGCGCTCGCAGATCGCCAGCAACTTGATGACGTACCCAAGGCGCCTCGAGAACTCGACGTCGAGGAGGCGAACACCCGTGATGCCCTCGCGGTAGACGTCGGTGGTGACCACTCGAGAACCGAAGGCCATGGTCGCCAAGATCGCGGCCTTGGCCGCGGCGTCGTACCCTTCGACGTCGGCTGCTGGATCCCGTTCTGCCAGCCCGAGTTCCTGCGCCTCGGCCAGCACTTCGCCGTAGTCTCGGCCCTCGGCATCCATCTTGGACAAGATGAAGTTGGTCGTCCCATTCACGATGCCCATGACCCGTTCGATGCGCTCACCGGCGAGGGACTCCCGCAGCACCCGCAGGATCGGGATAGCGCCTGCAACGGCTGCTTCGTAGCGGAGCTCGACACCGCGATCCGCCGCCAGCTTGGCCAGCCGGCGGCCCTGCATGGCGAAGAGGGCCTTGTTGGCTGAGACCACCGACTTGTTGGACCGCAAGGCGAGGTGGAGCAGCTCATCGGTTCCCTCAATCCCACCCATGAGCTCCACCACCACATGGACGTCGGGGCGCTCGACCAGGTCGGCTGCCGAGGTGGTCAGCAGCGCCGGGTTGAACCAACTGGCATCGGTGCGGTGTTTGGCCGGATCAGCGACCGCAACACCTACGACGTCGAACCACAGCCCAGTCCGCTGGTGGAGCTCTTGGCGCTGGGTCGGCTCGGCCAGGAGTTCGTACAGCGCGAGCCCGACGTTGCCGCATCCCAACAGCGCGACGTTGATCGTGTGGGGATCGCGGTGTGGCGGCGCCATCTCACAAACCTAGTTGGGCGAGACCACCCCTCCTCGGCGAACAGTTGCTCTTCGGGGAGGCAACGAGATCAGCCGAGGTCGAGGCGAACCAAGTCCTCGAGGGTCTCCCGGCGCACCACCAGCCGTTCCCGCCCGTCAGCAACGAAGACCACGGCAGGTCGAGGGACCTTGTTGTAGTTCGAGGCCATCGAGTAGCCGTAGGCGCCGGTGACGGGGGTGGCGATGAGGTCACCAACCCCCACCTCAGCGGGCAAGAAGGCCTCTGGGACGATGACGTCGCCGGACTCACAGTGCTTGCCCACGATGCGCACGGCTCGAACGCGCTCGGCCTTCGGCATGGCCACGGCCATCGCCTCGTACCCCGAGCCGTACAAGACGGGTCGGGGATTATCGCTCATGCCGCCATCAACCGAGAGGTAGGTCCGCAAGCCGGGCAGGTCTTTGATCGTGCCCACTTCGTAGACGGTGATCGCCGCGCTGGCCACGATGGCCCTGCCCGGCTCGGCGCTGATGCGCACCTCGGGACCGATGCCAACCGCGGCCAAGGCGCCGCGAACGGTGGCGGCCCAGGCGCCAAAGCTCGGCGCCTCCTCTCCGGCGACGTAGGCCACGCCGAGGCCACCGCCCACGCACAGCTCACCGAGACCGAGGGGGGCGAAGAAGCGGCCGAGCACTTCGGCCGCCTTGCCGAAGCTCGCGACGTCGAAGACCTGGCTGCCGATGTGGGCGTGGACGCCACACAGCTCGAGCAGTCCCTTCGCGGCGATGCGCTCAACCGCAGCAGCGGCGGCACCTGAGGCGACCGAGAAGCCGAACTTGGAGTCCTCTTGGCCCGTCTGCACGTAGGCGTGGGTGTGCGCCTCCACCCCTGGGGTCACTCGAATCCAGATCTTGGGTCGCACCCCACCTGCCGCTGCCAGGACTTCGAGGCGATCCAGCTCATCGGTGGAGTCGCAGATGATGCGGTGCACGCCAACCTCGAGGGCTCGCGAGAGCTCAGCGGTGGACTTGTTGTTGCCGTGCAGCACCAACCGAGAAGGATCGACGCCGGCAAGGAGGGCGACGTGCAGCTCCCCGAGGGTCGACACGTCGAGCACCATGCCTTCCTCGGCCGCCAAGCGGGCCATCGCCGTGCAGAGGAAGGCCTTGGTGGCGTAGGCGACCTCGTCGCCGAAGGCCTCCACCGCCTCTCGGCACCGCGCCCGAAGCTGTGCCTCGTCGTAGATGAACAACGGCGTGCCGTAGGTGGCAGCCAGCGCCGCCACGGAGCAACCGCCGATGGTGAGCGAGCCACGTGCGTCGGTCCCGGCGCTCTCAGGGAGCAAGTTCCAAGGGACCGGAGGTGCGCCGCGATGGTTCGGGGGGGTCATCGCCCCACGTTAGGCGGGCCGAGGGGACCCGCCGAGGGCCTGAAGGGGTAGGCTTGTCGCCCTAGTCGCTCCCGTAGCTCAGTGGATAGAGCATTGGCCTCCGAAGCCATGTGCGCAGGTTCGAGTCCTGCCGGGGGCACCAGTATCTGCCGAGCGCGACGGCCGTGGATCACCCGACCCGCGGCGTATCTCCCTCGTTGAGACGAAGGCGCTGGCTGAGGAATCGGGAAGCCATTCCTTACGCCTGTAGTCCCCTGCTGTCATCCAGATGGCGAGTTGCAGTACCGTTGCAAACGTGCTCATCGAAACCGCCACCCATCGCACCTCCGGCACCGCCGGTGCTCCCCACCAGGTCAAGGCCGCATCGGCACCCTCGACGTGGACCTTCCTGACCAACCACGCGCACGTGCTGGTCTGCATCGCCCGTGATCCTGAGGTTCGCCTCCGAGACATCGCAGCCACGGTCGGGATCACCGAGCGGGCAGCGCAGCGCATCGTGCTCGAGCTCGAGCAAGCCGAGTTCCTGACGAGGAAGCGCATCGGCCGTCGCAACCGCTACGACGTGCACCCCGAGCAGCCGCTCCGGCACGCCATGGATGCCTCGGTGACCATCGGCAGCCTGCTGTCAGTTCTGACTGACAACGCGTCCGCCTGAGCTACCTCTCCCACGCCTCGAGCAGCCGGCCTCAGTAGGCTGGCACCGTGGCTGCTGACGATTGGAATCCAGCGCAGTACGCCCGGTTCGCCACTGAGCGTTCGCTCCCCTTCTTCACCTTGGCCTCGATGGTGGAGGTCGCCCCCCAGCCCGTGGTGGTCGACCTCGGTTGCGGCAGCGGTGAGCTCACCGCCCACCTCCACCGCTCCCTCGGAGCCTCACGCACAACGGGCATCGACAGCTCACCCGCGATGCTGGCTGAAGCCGCCTCCCACGCTACGGAGTCCCTGACCTTCGAGCGGGGAGACCTCGCCCACTTCGAGGGCGGTGGCACGGTCGACCTGATCTTCTCCAATGCCGCCTTGCAGTGGGTGGACGACCACCCTTCGGTGCTACGTCGCTGGGTGGAGGGACTCCGCAGTGGCGGCCAGGTGGCGGTGCAGGTCCCAGCCAACGCCGATCACCCCAGCCATCGTCTCGGGGCCGTCGTGCTCGACGAGGAGCCCTTCCGGTCCACCCGCCGTGGGCCCATCCCCGTCGACCTCCATGCCGTGCTCGCGCCCGAGGCCTACGCCGAGCTCCTCTTCGACCTCGGCCTCACTGACCTCGAGGTTCGCCTCCAGGTGTTCCCGCACGTCCTCAGCTCGAGTGCTGAGTTGGTCGAGTGGGTACGAGCCACCGCACTGCTCCGCTACCTGCGCCTCGTTCCTGACGAGCTCCACCAGGCGTTCATCGACCGCTACCGCACGGTCCTGCTCGACGAGGTCGGCGACCGCTCCCCGTACTTCTACCCCTTCAAGCGGATCCTGTTCGTCGGTCGCCGGCCCTGAACGTCACCTGGGCGCCTCACCCGAGGTGGCGGGGTCCCGGTGGGCGATGAGGTGCACGTCAATACCAGCCTCTGCTGCTCGGGGCAGCAGCTTGACCAAGGGATTGGTCCGCAGCCGACCGGAGAAGCGGCCGTCACGTGGAGCGCTCACCACCAACTGGGTGATGTGCTGGCGCTCGGCCAGCTCGAGCACCGCCGCCACCGGATCATCGGCGAGCACCTCGTAGCTCACGGCATCGACCGCCGTGGACACCTCAGCGAGGTCGGCCAAGCGAGCCGCCACCTTCGGCGTGCGCTCCGCACCCGCCACCAGTGCCACCTCGAGGGAGGCCTTGAGCCGGGTTGAGATCCTCGCGGCGCGGTGGATCACGGCCTCGGCCTCTGGAGTGGCACCGACCACTGCCAGCACTCTCTCGGTGGTCTCCCAGATCTCGGTCGAGGCGTGGCGCTGCAAGTAGCCGAGCAACTCCTCCTCGGCGTCATCGGCCACGAAGCGCAGGGCTAACTCCCTGAGGGCGGTCAGGTTCTGGGTCTGGAAGAAGCCAGAGAGGGCACTGGCGACCTTGGCTTGGGGGTAGATGTTGCCGTGCAGCATCCGCCGTCGGAGTTGCTTGGGCGAGGAGTCGATGAGCTCGAGCTGATCCGCACGGCGCAGGACCCAGTCCGGCACCCGCTCTTGCACCTTGGCACCGGTCATGGCCTCCACCGCGTCGGCGATGGACTCGACGTGCTGGATGTTCACCGTCGAGATCACCGCAATGCCCGCGTCGAGGAGCTCGATGACGTCCTGCCAGCGCTTCTCGTGCCGTCCCGAGCCCGGCACGTTGGTGTGCGCGAGCTCGTCGACCAGGACCACCTCGGGAGCTCTGACCAAGATGGCGTCGAGGTCCATCTCGCTGAAGCTCGCCCCGCGGTAGTGGACCTGCTTGCGAGGCACCACCTCGAGGCCTCGACACAGCTCCATCGTGCGCGGTCGCCCGTGGGTCTCGACGAGGCCAATCACCACGTCGGTCCCTCTCGCAGCTCGTCGGTTGGCTTCGTCGAGCATGGCGAAGGTCTTCCCCACCCCTGCGACCGAGCCCAGGTAGAGCCGGAACTTGCCCGCTGGCTGGACGCTCTGGGCCAGGTCGAGGTCGGGGGGTAGTGCCATGGTGCGAGCCTTCCAGTTCTATGCTTCGGTCGAGGCCCGGTCCGCCGGTGGCGGAGCGAGTACATCGCGGAGGGAGTTGCCCCGTTGTCCAAGGTGGCGTGGGGTGTGGTGCTCGGTCTCGGAGCCGTCCTTGGATGCACGGCCGCCATGGTGCCAATCAGGACTCAGTTGTCGGTGGCCACCTGCGCGCTGGTGCTCGTGGTGCCCGTCGTGCTTGGGGTGGCCGTCGGTGGCTTCGTCGCTGGCTCGATTACCGTGGTCGGCGGCTTTCTGGCCTACGACTGGTTCTTCATCCCGCCCTACGGCACCTTGGAGATTGGCCAAGGGCAGAACTGGGTGGCGCTGTTCGTCTACGTCATCGTCATGCTGGTCGTGGCTCGGGTGGTCGCCTTCCAGGTACGTGCCCGTGACCTGGCCGCCTCGCGTGCCTTGGCGATCTCCCAGCTGTTCACGGTGTCGCAGTCGCTGACCAGCGACAAGCCACTGCAGGAAATGCTCGACCTCGTGGTCACCACCGTCCACCAGACCTTCGCCACCACGTGGGTGGCGGTGCTGCTGCCCGATGGCAACCAGCTGCGCATCGCGGCCACCGCCGGATTGAACCTCTCCCCAGCTGAGCGTGCCGAGATCGAGACCACCTCTCCCACCCCCACCTCGCTGACCTTGACCTCGGGTCCAGTGCCGAGCAGCCGAATCGCCCTGAGTGCCACCTCGGGGCCCGTCGGCCAATTGGTGCTGGCGGGGGCGGACCTCGACCTCAACCAGCGGGCGCTGCTGCGGACCTTTGCCAACCAGGCGGCGGTGGCTATCGAACGGAGCCAACTCCAAGCCCAGGCCACCAAGACCCAGCTCCTCGAGGAGCTCGACCGGTGGCGAAGCGCGCTCATCGGTGCGGTCAGCCACGACCTTCGCACACCGCTGGCCTCGGTGAAGAGCGCCGTGTCCA
Organism: uncultured Actinomycetes bacterium; assembly: GCA_903847955.1. Classification (GTDB taxonomy): domain Bacteria; phylum Actinomycetota; class Acidimicrobiia; order Acidimicrobiales; family RAAP-2; genus CAINFA01. The sequence goes on along the minus strand of CAINFA010000038.1, from coordinate 3,312 downwards.
CCCTCCGCAGTCCCGAGCTCACCGTCAGCGATGCCGATGAGGCCGCCTTGCTCTCGATGATCGAGGAGCAGACCGATCACCTGGCGCGCCTCGTCACGAACCTGCTCGACGCCGCTCGTCTCGAGACCGGGACCCTCGTGCTCCGCCGTGAGGTGCACAGCGTGGACGAGGTCATCGGCACCGCCATCGCCTCCCTCGGCACCGCCCTCGACCACCACGAGCTTCGCCTCGTGCTCGATGCGGACCTCCCCTTGGTGGACGTCGACCTCGTGCTGTGCGGCCAGATCGTGGCCAACCTGCTCTCCAATGCCGCCCACCACGGCCCCGAGGGCACGGTCATCACCGTCACCGCCCAGCGCCAAGATGCCGTCGTCATGGTTTCGGTAGCCGACCAAGGCCCAGGCGTCGAACCACAGGATCGAGAGAAGATCTTCCAAATGGTGGATCGCATCGCTGGCAGTGGTCGGGCAGGACTCGGGCTCTCGCTGTCGACCGCATTCGCCCAGGCCCACGGCCAGCACTTGACGGTCGACGATGCTCCAGGGGGTGGCGCGAGGTTCTCCCTCCCGCTCGAGGTGGCCGAACTCGAGGAGGACCTATGAGCGGTGAGCGCATCTTGGTGGTCGACGACGACCGATCGCTCCTGCGGGCGCTGACCATTGGTCTCGAAGCTCGGGGCTACGAGGTTGCCACCGCCCGCACGGGCACCGAGGGCGTGGTGCAGGCCTCGCTCACCCAACCCCAGGTCATCGTGCTGGACCTGAGCCTGCCCGACCTCGATGGGGTCGAGGCGGCGACGAGGATCCGGGAGTTCAGCGACGTGCCCATCATCGTGCTCTCCGCACTGGGCAGCGAGGTCCGCAAGGTGGAGGCGCTCGACCACGGCGCTGACGACTACGTCACCAAGCCCTTCGGCATGGCCGAGCTCGAAGCCAGGATTCGGGTCATGCTGCGCCGATCGAGCACGCCGGCCACGAGCACTCCGGCCACCGTCAGCGTGGGCCCCCTCGAGGTGGACCTGGTCCACCACATGGCGAGCCTCGAAGGTGAACCCATGCGGCTCACGGCCAAGGAGTTCGAGCTGCTGAGCTACCTGGCGAGGCACCAGTCCAAGGTGTGCACCCACCAGATGCTGCTCAAGGAGGTGTGGGGGGGCACCTTCTCCAACGAAGCGCACTACCTCCGGGTCTACGCCCATCGGCTGCGCAAGAAGCTGGGCGCCCACGGTTCGATGCTCCACACCCATGCCGGCATTGGCTACGAGCTCTCTGAGGTGCCGTCGAGCACGGCGTAGGTCGGGTTCCACAGGCAACGGTGGCCGGCCAAGTCGACGAGGCGACCCGATACCTCGAGTTCGGTGCCGACTGCAAGGTCATGACCCGAGCGGCGGCCCGAGAAGCGCAAGGCCAAGGTGGCAGTACCGTCGGTCACCTCGACGTCGCAGAAGTACGGCGGTGCGTCGTGGCACCACACCCGCTCCACCACGGCCACGAGGTGCACCCGCTGGCGCATGCCGGCAGTGGCAATGCTCTTCGCCTCCTCGTCGTGGGTGGGTTCGTGGACCATGGCTCAGTGGGCGAGTCGAGCCAGTGCCTCGTTGAGCTCGAGGACGTTCACGTAGGGGGCGCCCAAGAAGCCGAACTGGGCGCCGTGCACCTGGGAGGCCACCAGCCGGTCGAGCACCGCGGGGGCGAGGTGCCGGGCCTTGGCCACCATGGCCACTTGGACGTAGGCATCGGCGGGGGCGAGGTCGGGATCGATCCCCGAGGCAGAGGTGGTGACGAGGTCTGGGGTGGGGTCTTCCACCCCCACCTTGCGCCAAGCCGCGAGGTAGCGCTCCACGCTGCCAACGAGCACCGTCGAGCGCGGTCCGAGGTTGGCGGCACCAGACGAGCCGGCCTGCAGGCCAAGACCAGCGGCGTCGTTGAGGGTGCCGCTCGGGGCATTGAGCCCGAGCGGGTTGTCGGCATCGGGCCGACCGTTGAACCAACGGGGGTTGATGCCTTCGGCGCTCGACCAGGGCTGGCCGATCAGCACCGAGCCATTGGCGGCCAAGGACCCGTCGGCTTGGTGGGAGAAGGCAGCCTGGCTGACGCCCCAACCCGCCAGGGGGTAGAGCACCCCACAGAGCACCACCAGCACCACGGTCAGCACCACACTGCGTTGTAAGGCCTTCATCAGTACGCTCCCGTTGCGGTCAAGATGAGGTCGATGAGCTTGATGCCGAGGAAGGGCAGCACGAGCCCACCGACGCCGTAGATGTACACGTTGCGGCGCAGCATGGCTGCGGCCGAGCTGGGTCGGAACTTCACCCCTCGCAGGGCGAGGGGGATGAGGGCGATGATGATCAGCGCGTTGAAGATGACGGCGGACAGAATCGCCGAGTCCGCACTGTGGAGCCCCATGATGTTGAGCGAGGACAGCTGGGGGTAGGTGCCGACGAACAGGGCGGGGATGATGGCGAAGTACTTCGCCACGTCGTTGGCGATGGAGAAGGTCGTCAGCGAACCTCGAGTGATCAGCAGCTGCTTGCCGATCTCCACCACCTCGATCAGCTTGGTTGGGTTGGAGTCGAGGTCGACCATGTTCCCGGCCTCCTTGGCCGCGTTGGTCCCCGAGTTCATGGCCACGCCGACGTCGGCTTGGGCGAGGGCCGGGGCGTCATTGGTGCCATCCCCCGTCATCGCCACCAACTTGCCGCCCTCCTGCTCGGCCTTGATCAACTGCATCTTGGCCTCGGGCGTGGCCTCGGCCAAGAAGTCGTCCACGCCTGCCTCTTGGGCGATGGCTGCAGCCGTGAGGGGGTTGTCGCCGGTGATCATCACCGTTCGAATGCCCATGGCCCGCAGCTCGGCGAAGCGCTCGGCGATGCCCTGCTTGACGATGTCCTTGAGCTCGACCACGCCGACCACCCGGTCGCCATCGGCGACGACGAGCGGAGTGGAGCCTGAACGGGCCACCTCGTTGACGATGTCGTCGAGGTCGGCGGGGATCTGACCTCCCAAGCTCTTTACCCAGGCCTTCACCGAGTCGCCGGCACCCTTGCGAATCTGTCGCCCAGACCAATCGAGGCCCGACATGCGGGTGGTGGCGGTGAAGGGGACGAAGACGAAGTCGTGTCCGAGCTCGCGCTCTCGCAGCGCGAACTGCTCCTTGGCCAGCACCACGATCGAGCGGCCTTCGGGGGTCTCGTCTGCCAGCGAGGCCAACTGGGAGACGTCGGCGACCTCGGCCTCGGTGGCCCCGCCCACGGGGATGAACCTTGAGGCCATGCGGTTGCCCAAGGTGATGGTGCCCGTCTTGTCGAGCAGC
>CAINFA010000037.1 GCA_903847955.1 uncultured Actinomycetes bacterium | reverse complement strand
TCACAGTGGTGGAGGTGATGGGACTATGTTCGAACCCCTCTTGGACTGCTGGCCAGGGTAATGCATGGCTCGGGTCGGGATTTGGCCGCATTTCGAGGACGGAGCGGCGGGTCGAAAGACGACTCCAGAAGTGATGTGACTATCTTCGAACGCTTTCAAGAAGCTTCTTGTCAGACTTGGCGGAGCGCTCTGGCTTGGATCAACCCACGCCCAACGTGTTCTCGCAGATGCTCATGAATGACCTCGAGCTGGGAAGCGAACAGTCGGTCGTGGCCGGCATCCCTTAACTTCGGTTTCCGAGGGGCGAAGGCGGCGAGCGAAGCCTTCGGGTGCGAGCGTCCATGACCGAGCAGGAGTGCGTAGAACTCAATCGGCCCCCACTCGTCGAACTGGTAGTACGCCTCAGCGAGGGAGAAAACTGAGAGCAAGCCCTATCGCGGTTGATCCCTCTCGAGCCCCGAACACCGGCAACGACCTCCCCTTTTGGCGGACAGTGACCGGCCCTGATCGATGAGCTCGGATATCGCTGGTGGGGCATCGGCCAAATGATCGGGTTAGGGCGTTGGCCCCGGATCGAAAGTTCGGGACGCTCTGTATCAGAGGGCTCGTTCAAAGAAGAGCCAGTGCTGCTGGAGAGCTTCTGGGATCTCGCTACCCGGATAGGGCGGACGTTCGACAAACGCTCTTGATCGGTAGATGCGGTGGGCATCGGTCATGAATTCAGCCGAATCCAGCCGAACGAGATCTGCTCCAGCGTCTTGTGATTCAGTAATGAGCCGATCCAAGAGGTCACTGCCGACATGTAACCCGCGTGCTTCGGTACTGACATACATCCGTTTGATCTCGGCGATTTGAGTGTCGAGGTTTCGTACGGCGCCGACCCCAATCGCGTCGCCGTCTCGTTCAGCCAAGACGATTATCGCCGAAGGCCCTCGCAGCCCGGCAAGGCTGTCACGTACGAGTGAAGCATCGACTGCAGGAAACTCGATGCCGTGCCGTTCCCGCAGCATCGCGTAAACCCAAATGAGATACCTGCACATGAGTGCAACAACCGCATCGTCGTCGCTAACCGTCGCCTCGCGCAGAGTGGCAGATGACTTGAGCACCACTCGCACAGTCTCCTTTGATCGAAGATGACCGTCAAGCCACCCCTACCAGCCGTTGCTCGCTCGCCTGGCCAATCAAGTTGTCGATAATCACCGGGCTAGCCCTTTTCGAGGCGAGCCTCGGTCCAGAGCATGGTGTTGGCCCAGCGAAGGACCTGGACCTCATCTCCACGCTCTTGAATCCATCGGCGAGCAAAGCGCAATTCTCCGGACTCAGCCGTGGTCTTGCCAAGCATCTCGCCTCGATCAATCCGATCCTGCTTGGCCCATTGCCGGTTGTAGAGGAAGGTGTGCATGATGCCGAGGTCAGCCGCTGTCTTCGAAACCGGCTCATCCCTACGGACAAGCTCGACGGCTCTCAAGCGGAACTGGGGGCAAACTCCCTGCTCCTCATGGAGTCGGGAAGATACGGAACCTAAGGGCTCATGCTTGTTCGGGCAATCGTCTCGCAAGATTCGAACCTTCGAAATGAGGCCTTCATGGCTACCCCGCCTCGCCGCGCACTATCGGGCAAACACGACGGAAACGGCATCCTTACAAAGAGGAAGCACCAGCAACAGACTGTCAGCGACCATCAATTCTTGTATTGGAAGAACGTTGTCAATCCAACACGAGTGGGCGCCGCGGGACTCGAACCCACGACCTCTGCCGTGTGAAGGCAGCGCTCTAACCAACTGAGCTAGGCGCCCAAGCTGCAACATCGCTGTTGCGGGAGCACCACGTTAGTCGCTCTCGGCCCCCATGGGCTGCGGCCCAGAGCAGTGGACGGTCCTTGGTAGGTTGGTACCCCATGGCAGACGCGGATGACCTCGAGTTCCCCAGTTCCCTCGACGAGCTGTCCGCACAGACTGACCCTGCCCCCTCGGGCTCGAGGTGGATGAAGCCGCCGAAGGCTGGACAGGTCAAGGCGGAACTCACCGACGCCGAGAAGATCAACCTGATCATGCACCTCGACGACCGCGAGGCCAAGATCGGCTACGCCCTCGCCGTCTTGGCCGTGGTCATCGGGCTGTTGGCCAACGTGCTGCTCGTGCCTGGACACCTCTCCGAAGCCGTGGTGCCCATCAAGGTCACCCCCACCGCCCAGGGCACCTGCCCGACGGGATCGACCTTGGTGAAGCAGAGCGCCGAGACCACCGCCACCACGAGCACCCACAGCGCGTCCTCCACGACCAAAGGAGAGCTCCCCAAGGGCGACATCTGCGTCGAGCTCCGCACGAGGGGTGAGTACCTCGTTCAGCTCGGCATCTCGCTGCTCGTGGCGTTTGGGTTGTGGATCACCGCTCGTACCCGGCGCCGGTCTCGAGTGATCTTGGTCACCTTCATGTGCGCGCTGGTCTTCCTCGCCTCATCGACCATCTTCATGCTGATCTACGCCGTCTACGGCGTGTACCTCCTCATGCGCTCGAGCAGGCTCCAGCGAGAGACCGGTGGTCGCAAGGCCCAAGCTGCCCGCCTGGCCGAGGAGCGCCAGCGGAAGACCGCCGCTCGTCGCGGAGGTGCCAAGGTCGCTACCACCACCCCTGCAGGGAATCCGGCGCCAAAGGCCAACAAGCGCTACACCCCCAAGGCACCTCCGAAGAAGCGTCCCCCGACCAGGGGCTAGGCCTCGACGACGAGCGCTGCTCGAAGCAGGTCGAGGACGTCGCGTCGACGCTGCACCAAGCTCCGAGCGTTGTTCTCGACCCCGAAGGTCTTGAGCACCTCGACCTCGGTGACCATGCCGAGCACGACGGAGTACATCGCCAGCAGCAAGAAGCGCGGGTCCGAACGGCGCAGCCGCCCTGCTGCCATCTCGAACTCCAAGAACCCGGCCGCTCGATCAATCAGCGGTGACAGCGACGCGGCCAGTTGGGTCGCCGCTGGTGGCCCGAGCCGTGAGCACTCCCGCAGCAACCCGAGCAGCTCCGGTCGGCGGGCGCCGATCCGGAAGACCTTGCGAACCACCCGCTCGATCCGTTCGAAGGGGTCGCCGTCGTCAACCAATGCCGCCAACAGCGCGGCGGTCAACTCGGCCGCACCTCGTTCGATCACGGCTTCGAGCAGCACCTCCTTGGTGGCGTACCAGTAGAGGATGGTCTGCTTGCGCAACTCCAAGGTCTGGGCGAGTTGGTCGAGGGAGGTGGCCTCGTAGCCCCTCGTGGCGAAGGCGACGAGGGCCGCGTCGACGATGCGCTCCTTGGTGGGTGTGCTCACCTCGGTCATGGTCGACACCTCCTCTACCAGATGGTAGACACAGGGGATGGCCTTGGCAGACCGGCTCCGCCACACGCGGTTCTTCATCACGGGTGCGACCGGCTTCTTGGGCACCGCCCTCGTTGAGCGGATCCTGCGCACCCTGCCCGAGGCCGAGGTCGTGGTGATGATCCGGGCCACCCGTCGCGCCACCCCGGCCCAGCGGGCGACACGGGAGATCTTGAAGAACGACTGCTTCGACCGACTCCGGGCCGAGCACGGCGCTGGCTTCGACGATGCGGTGGCCAGCCGTCTCCACGCCGTCAGCGGCGACGTCACCGCCGATGCCTTGGGGCTCGACGACGACGGCGTGGCGATGCTCGCCACCTGTCAGGTCGTGATCCACTCCGCCGCGGCGGTCAGCTTCGACTCGCCCCTCGACCAAGCGGTCGAGATCAACCTCCTCGGCCCAGCCCGGGTGGGAGACGCCGTGGTCGCCGCTCGTCGCTGGGCCACCGAGCGAGGGCTTGGCGCTGGTCCCGAGCACCTCATCGCCGTCTCGACCGCCTACGTTGCCTCCACCCACCAAGGCGAGGCCAGAGAGCAGCTCCTCACCGAGAATCGGTTCTCCCTCGACGTCGACTGGCGCCAAGAGGTGGCTGGCGCACGCCGGCTGCGGGGCGACATCGAGGCCGAGTCCCGTACGGCACCAAAGCTCGACCACTTCGCCGAGATCGCCCGCCACGAACTGGGAGCCGCTGGCGACCACGTCCTGGCCGAGCGCTCCGAGAAGCTGCGCGAGGAGTGGGTCAAGCAAGCGCTGGTCGACGCCGGTACCTCGCGGGCGCTCTCGCTCGGCTGGCCCGACGCCTACCCCTACACCAAGGCGCTCGGTGAACGGGCGCTGATCGACTCCCACGCCACCGGACCTGATGCGGTGCCGATCTCGATCGTCCGACCTTCCATCATCGAATCCGCGCTGGCCGAGCCGGTGCCGGGCTGGATCCGTGGGTTCCGCATGGCCGAGCCCATCATCATCAGCTACGCCAAGGGACTGCTGAAGGAGTTCCCCGGGGTGCCCGAGGGCATCGTCGATGTCATCCCGGTTGACCTCGTGGTGGCAGCGCTCATCGCGGTGGCCGACCACGGTCCTGAGGATCGCCCCCGGGTCTACCAGGTGGCCTCAGGGGTGCGAAACCCCCTCGTCTACAGCGAACTCGTCGACCTCGTGCAGGGCTACTTCCAAGCCAACCCGCTCTACGACGACCAAGGGCAGCCCATTGCGGTGCCCGAATGGACCTTCCCTGGCCGTGGCCGGGTGCAGCGCCAGCTGCGCCGAGCCACCTCGAGCATCGACCGGATCGAGAAGGTGGTCTCAGCCCTCCCCATCCGGGGGCAGCGTGCCGCTTTCACCGCCCAGCTCGATGAGCGGAACACCCAAGCCAAGCGGGCACTGGCCTACGTCGAGCTCTACGGCGCCTACTCCGAGACCGATGCTCGCTACCGGATCGACAACCTGCTGTCGCTGGCAGAGGCCTTGGAGGACGAGGACCGGCAGCGCTTCGAGGTGGACCCGGCGGCCATCGACTGGACCCGCTACGTCACCGAGATCCACCTGCCCTCGGTGGTGGCCCACGCTCGGGTCCGAACCACGCCGGGCAGGACCCAGGTTGAGTCCCGCGAGCTGCGGGGTCGCAAGGCGGTCCTCGAGCCCGCTCGCCAGCTGGCGGTGTTCGACCTCGAGAACACCTTGCTGGCCTCAAACGTGGTCGACACCTACGCCTGGCTGGCCAGCCGGCACCTCGGTGCCACCGAGCGGCTGGGCTTCGTCGCCCGCTTGCTCAGAGACGCCCCCCAGATGCTGGCGCTCGATCGGCGAGACCGGGGCGACTTCCTCCAGAGCTTCTACCGCCGCTACGAAGGGGCACCGGTCGAGGTGCTCGAGCGCGACGCCTGGGAGTTCTTCCACCGCCAACTGCTGCTGAAGTCCTTCCCCCAAGGCCTCGCTCGGGTGCGCGAGCACCGAGCGCTGGGACACCGAACGCTGCTGATCACCGGTGCACTCGACTTCGTCGTTGCCCCCATCGCCCCGCTCTTCGACGAGGTCATCTCGGCCCACATGGGCCAACGCAACGGCAAGCTCACCGGGCGGATGACCTACCTGCCGCCCATTGGGGAGGCCCGGGCCATCGTGCTCCAGGACTTCGCCGAGGACCATGGCATCGACCTGCGAGAGACCGTCGCCTACGCCGACAGCGCCTCGGACCTCGCCCTGCTCGAGGTGGTCGGCTACCCCGTGGCGGTCAACCCCGAGGCACGCCTCGCCCTCATCGCCCGCAAGCGCGGCTGGCACGTCGAGCACTGGCCCAAGGCCAAGGGGGGCTCGGCTCGGCCCTTGCCCATTGGCCCACTCGACGTGCGGCGGCCCGGCGGTGGCACCCCGGCGGGTGCGCCCTCCAACCCGATCTGGACCGCACGATGAAGGCGCTGCACTTCGAGCGCAACCTGGCCCGCTTCGCCGCTGCCCGGGTGCTGTCGAGCCTCGGGTCAGGACGTGGCGCCGGCGTGGGTCCCTTGCGCCTCCTCGAGGTCGAGCGACCAAGCCTCCCCGCCGAGGGGTGGTTCGCCATCCAGCCGATCTTGGCCGGCATCTGCGGCAGCGATCTGGCCACCGTCGATGGGC
>CAINFA010000036.1 GCA_903847955.1 uncultured Actinomycetes bacterium | reverse complement strand
CCGCCTTCTTCGGGTCCACCACCACCGGGGCCAGCAGGTGCGGCAGCCCGTTGTACTGCCCGAGCTCCACCCGCTTGGGGTCGATGAGGATCAGCTGGGCTTGGTCAGGGGTGGAGCGCATCAAGATGGAGGTGATGAGCGAGTTCATGGCCGAGGACTTCCCCGCCCCGGTGGCGCCCGAGATCAAGACGTGGGGGAACTCGGCCAGGTTGGCCAGCACCGGGCGGCCGGCGATGTCGCGACCCAAGGCCACGTCCAAGGCGTTGTGCACCGACTCGGCTTCGGGGCTGTCCAAGATGTCCCCCAGCGCCACCAGCTGCCGCTGGCGGTTGGGGACCTCGATGCCAATGGCCGAGCGGCCAGGGATGGGGGCCAAGATGCGCACGTCGGGGCTGGCCATGGCGTAGGCGATGTCTTTGTGCAGCGAGGTGACCCGGGCCACCTTGACCCCAGCGCCGAGCTCGAGCTCGTAGCGGGTGACCGTCGGCCCGACGGTCCAGCCCACCAGGTTGGTCTGGACCCCGTGGGCGCTGAGGGCGGCGACGAGGGCCGCCCCACCGTCTTCGATGAGCTTCTCGTCGTGGCGGTGCTCCTTCGAGCGCGACAGCAACGACAGCGGGGGCAGCTGCCAGCTGCCAACGGTGGTGACCTTGGAGGACCTGCGTCGGGGAGCTGGCTTCGCCTTGGAATCAGCGAGGGCCACCACCTCAGGACCGAGCTCATCGGGGACGTGGCTCGGGGCAGGCGCCGGTGCTGGGGAAGGGGTCGCCTCGGGACCATCGTCGTAGGCTTGGCGAGCTCTCGGCTTCGGCGCCGCCTTGGGCACCACCGGTGCCGCTTCGTCGGTCACCGGGTGCACCACGGGTCGGTTCGAGCTCCAGGCGCTCGACAACCCGGCGATCACCGAGCGGGTGCCCTTGAGGCTGAGGCGGCTCAGCTCGACCAGCCCGATGCCGGTCGCCACCACCACGCCGGCCACGAGCAGCGCCAGGCAGACCACCACTGTGCCAGCGGCCCCAATGGCGTGGCTGAGCGGACCGGCGGTCAGCGCACCGAGTAGGCCGCCGGCATCGTTGAGGCTGGCTGAGGGTGCCGAGAGGGACGGCGACGAGGAGGCCACCTCGCAAATGCCGCAGATGCCGAGCAGCACCAGCCCACCGCCAATGGCCAGCCGACGCCAACTCGCCCGCAGCTTGGGGAGGGCAAGGACCACGCCGCCAGCCACGAAGGCGGGAGCTAGGAGGAGGCGGCCCCAGCCGAAGGCCAGTGCCAGTGCGGCGTTGAGCGACCGTCCCACCGGCCCCAGGGCATCGATCCAGGTGGCCAAGAACACGAGGGCGCCAAGCGCCACGAGCGCCACCACCACCACGTCGACCTCGACGTTGCGCGAGGGTTCGGGGGCGTGCGCCTTCTTGGGCGCTCGTGCCGTCGAAGCCTTGGCGGACTTCGCCGCTGTCGGTCGACGGGAGGTCGTCCGTCCATGCTGGTTCGCCACAGTCCACCCAGCCTACCGAGTGGCCCCTTCAAAAGGCGGGAGGCCTAGCGCAGCACCAGGTAGAGCACGCCAGCGACCACGAGCGGGCCGACCAGGGTGATCCCCCACCCCTGCCAGCTGTTCGGGGTCCAGCCGTAGCCCACCCGCTTGGGTTGGAACCAGGCCTTCTTGGGCTCACCAGTGGTCGGCATCTGCCACCTCCCGCTGGTGCACGTCGTTGTTCTTCACCCGCAGCGTGCTCACCCTTGCCGTCGGGCCACCCGGAAGCCGAGGTGGCTCATGGCGGTGTCGACCATCTGGGGACGTCGAGCCGCTGGCCGGTAGCGGCGGCAGTAGCTGTCGGCGCACAGGAACGATCCACCCTTGACCACCCGGCGGGGAATGGCGAACTGG
>CAINFA010000035.1 GCA_903847955.1 uncultured Actinomycetes bacterium | reverse complement strand
GTGGTGGGCATCGCGCTGGTCCCCATCGGCATCGTCCAGATGGGCTTCGCCTGGTTCGCGGCCGCTCAGGAGACCACTCGGCACACCCTCGATGGCTTCGTGGAGGTGCGGCTTGGCGTCGTGCTCGTGGTGTTGGCCGGATTGCTCCTCGAGGGCTCGTCACCTCACGGCGTGGAGGCAGCCGCCTCGTGAGGGGTCCGGCGGCACCTCGGCACGGTCGTAGGCTGGGACTGTCTCGAGCGAAAGCGACTGATCGTGAGCCCCACCCCCATCGTCTCAGCCTTCTTCAACGACATCTCGAGCGCTGAGCGCCGAGCATCGCACCAGGGGCGGCGGACCCGCATCGTCGCCACCATCGGGCCGGCCTCGGACGATCCTCAGCTGCTGAAGGCGATGGGTGAAGCCGGGATGGACGTGGCTCGAGTGTCGCTGGCGCATGGCTCCATCGAGGAGTCCATCGACCGCATCCATCGCATCCGCGCCGCAGTGCCCGGGATCGCCATCTTGGCCGACCTTCCTGGACCCAAGGTGCGTTCGACGCCGTTCGTCGAGGGCGGGGTGGAGCTCGAGGAGGGTACCGAGCTCGTGGTGACCGTTGCCGCTGACACGCCGACGTCCAACGGTGAGCGGATTGGGGTCTCCTTGGACGAGGGCTTGGGATCGCTCGGCGTGGGCGACACCATCGTCGTTGGCGACGGAGGAGTCTCCCTCGAAGTGGTGACGCCAGGTCTAACCGAGGTCGTCGTGCGGGTCACCTCCGCTGGTCGTGTCCAGGGCCGGCCGGGCATCACCGTGCCTTCCCACGCCCTGAGCGCGCCAACCCCGACCCCTGAGGACCTCGAGCGCATCAAGGCCCTCGTGGCCGATGGCGTGGAGGCCATCGCCATCTCCTTCGTCCGGAGCCCGAGCGACGTCGAGGCGGTCCGGCGAGCGGTGGGGGACCACCCGTGCCTGCTCGTGGCCAAGATTGAGACCCGCGAGGCCATCGCAGACATCGACGCCATCGTGCGCACCGCCGACTCGGTGATGGTGGCTCGGGGCGACCTCGGCGTGCGGCTCCCCATCGAGGACGTGCCGTCGTTGCAGAAGCAGATCATCCGTTCCGGGGTGCGCTTCGGCCGCCCGGTGATCACCGCCACCCAGATGCTCGAATCGATGATCCACGCCACGACGCCCACCAGGGCCGAGGTGACCGACGTGGCCAACGCCGTGCTCGACGGGACCTCGGCGGTGATGCTGTCGGCAGAGACCGCGGTGGGCGCCCACCCTCTGCTCGTCATCGAGACCATGGCCCGCATCCTGCGCCGAGCCGAACGGGACTTCGACTACGTCCACTGGGGTGCCAGCCTTGGGGTCCAAGAGGTCTCTGGGGATCGCACCTCGAACCTCCGGGTGACCGCCGCCATCACCGGAGCGGGTTGGCGTGCTGCTCTCGAGGAGGATGCTGCGGCCATCATCGCCTGCTCATCGACGGGAACGACGGTGCGGGCGATCTCTCGTTTCCGGCCATCGATGCCCATCGTGGCGGTGACCAAGTCAGAGTTCCGAGCCCGTCAGCTGCGGATGAGTTGGGGCGTCGAGGACGTGATCGTTCACCCGAGCGAGGACAGCTACGTCCAGACCTACGCAGCCCTCGAGCGCCTGCACGAGCTTGGGCTCGTGGCCCCTGGTGACGTGGTGGTGGTGCTCGCCGGCTCGAGGGATACCCCGACCCCGCTCACCGACACGGTCCGTCTGGTGCGGGTGCCCTCGGGGATCTGAGGACAACGCTGGTTCTGCTGGCTAGGGTTCCCCATCGACAAGAGGGGGAGAGATGGGCCAGCTCGAGCACAAAGCAGCGGTGATCACCGGGGGTGCCAGTGGCATCGGTGCCCAGATGGCGGTCCGGTTCCTCGAGGAGGGCGCCAGCGTGGTGCTGTGCGATCTCGACGATGCCCGGGGCACCGCCCTCGCTGCTGAGCTGGGCGACCGCTGTCGCTACGTCCACGTCGACGTCGCCGCAGAGGGGGCCATCGAGGCCGCGCTCGATCGCTGCCTCGAGGACTTCGGCTCGATCGACGTGGTGTGCAACAACGCCGGGAACCCGGGCACCATGGGCTCCATCCTCGACCTCGAGGCCTCGAGCTTCGACCGCACCGTGGCGGTACACCTCCGCGGCGTGTTCCTCGGCATCAGAGCCGCTGGCCGCCACATGGTGACCACCGGCTCGGGCTCCATCATCAACACCGCGTCGGTGGCGGGTCTCCAGGCCAACTACGCCGGCCACGACTACTCGGCGGCCAAGGCGGCCATCATCCACCTCACCGAGACCACCGCCAATGAGTTGGGCGAGCGCGGGGTCCGAGTGAATGCCATCTGCCCTGGTGCCATCGCCACGCCGATCTTCGCTCGGGCCATGGGGGTCGAGGGTGAGTCGGCGCAAGCGACGGCCGAGACCATGCGGCAGGTCTTGGCTGACCTCGCGCCGATCCGACGCTCGGGGCTCCCGGCCGACATCGCCAACGCTGCGGTGTTCTTGGCCAGCGACGCCTCGAGCTTCGTGACCGGGCAGCGACTCGTGGTCGATGGCGGGCTCACCTCTGGGCCACTGTGGCGGACCTCACAGGCCAACCTGGGCTTGCTCTCAGGGGTGCTGCGCCCCTCCTGACGCGCTGTGTGAGGAGGGTTGGGGGTTCGTTGTAGGGTCGACCCATCGCCCCGTGGTGGGCTAGAGGGGAGCCCCCATGGCGAGGTCGAGGTTCGTTGCAGGAGCCGTTGGTTTGTCGAGCGCGCTCGCCGTGGCATGCGCTGCCGGCATCCCCTCGAGTGCAGGAGGGGTCGAGGTGCGCCCGCACCCACGTCTCGTCCAGATCGCACCCCAGGTGGCCCTGCCCAAGGGCGATGTCGTCGTGGGGAAGATGTCGAGCGCGGCCACGATCCACTTCTCGGTGTACCTGCACCCAGGGAACCAAGCCAAGCTGGCGTCGGCGTTGGCGGCAGTGACCAATCCGCACGCGACGCAGTTCGAGCGCTACCTCAGGCCCGGGCAGTTCGCCCAAGAGTTCGGCGCACCCACGAGCACGGTGACCCTCGTTCGCTCGACCTTGGCGGCTGAAGGATTCACGGTCGCTCCGACGCTCACCAACGGCGTTGAGCTGCAGGTCTCTGGTACTGCTGGTGCCTTGGCTCGGGCATGGTCGACCAGACTCGAGCGGGTCCGGCGCTCTGATGGCACGACCGCCATCGTGACCCAAGGGGGGGTCTTGGTGCCAGCGAGCATTGCGCCGGCCGTGGTCTCGGTGGTCGGCCTGAACGACGCCGTCGTTCCCACCGCCACCACTGCGCGGCACGACGTTGGTGCTCGCCGCCCGACCCAGCCCGGCCTCGGTCGAAGCTTCGCGCTCTATCCTCACGACGTTGCCGGTGGCCCGAGCGCGTGCACCGCTGCTCAGAAGGCGACCACCCAAGGCTTCGGTGGGATCTCCGACGACCAGGTTGCCAGCGCGTACGGCATCACGCCGCTGTACAGCAGCGGTGACCTCGGCAAGGGGCAGACCGTTGCGGTGCTGGAGCTCGAGCCCTTCAAGCGCTCGGACATCGCCGCGTTCGAGACGTGCTACCTCGGCACTGATGCCACCTCGCACCTTCGCGTGGAGAACGTCGATGGCGGCGCTGGGACCGGCGCGGGATCTGGAGAGGCCGCACTCGACATCGAAGACGTCGCCGCCCTGGCTCCAAGTGCCGACATCGTGGTCTACAGCGGATCCAACTCCAGCACTGCCTGGCTCGACACCTACGGCGCCATCGTGACCGACGACACCGCCAAGATCGCGACCACCTCGTGGGGCTGGTGCGAAGCCGCGGCCCAGAGCGAGGTTCCTGGAAGCGTGGCGGTGGAGAACTTGATCTTCGAGCAGGCGGCGCTCCAGGGGCAGACCTTCTTCGCTTCCTCGGGTGACGATGGGAACGACGACTGCGCTGGACACGGTTCTGAGCCAACCTCGCCGGTGCTCGGCGTCGATGACCCAGCAGCACAGCCCTACGTAGTTGGCGTTGGGGGTACCCGGGCGCTGTCGGTGGCGACGCCTCCAGCTCAGCAAGCCTGGAACGACGGCTCCACGGGCGGCGCGAGCGGTGGCGGCGCGTCGTCGATCTGGCCTGAGCCCTCGTGGCAGCAGACCGATGCCCAAGTGGCTGGCGCTGCCAGCTCCGCCACCTGCGGGCCGACGGGGAAGTCCCAGTGCCGGGTCGTCCCCGACGTCAGCGCCTTCGCGGATGAGTACACCGGGATCACCATCTACTACGACGGGTCGTGGGGGCTCATCGGCGGGACCTCGTCGTCGGCGCCGATGTGGGCGGCCATGCTCGCAGAGGTCAACGACTCCGCGAGCTGCAAGGCAGCAGCGTCCACAGCCCAGGGTGTGGGGTTCCTCGAGCCGCTGCTCTACCAAGTCGCCAAGAGTCCCTCCGCCTACGCGTCGAGCTTCACCGACGTCACCTCGGGCAACAACGACCTGTTCAACACCACGAGCGGCCGCTACGCGGCGCGCACCGGCTTCGATGCCGTCACTGGGCTCGGGTCACCTGAGCTCAGCGGTGTCGGTGGCCCAGGGTTGGCGCAGAACCTCTGCGCTGCGGCCCAAGCGAACGCCGCCCAAGCCGTGACCGCCATTGCCCCGGCCTCAGGCCCCATCACCGGTGGCACCAAGGTGACCATCACCGGCAGCGGGTTCTCCACCTCGTCGGTGACCGGGGTCAGCTTCGGCTTGCAGGCCGCGGCGTCCTACGTCGTCACCTCGCCGACCACCATCGTCGCCACCACCGCACCGGCGGTGAACCTCAAGGGCATCTCGAAGACCTACACCACCACCGCAGGTCCGGTGACGGTGAGCTTGTCGGGTGCGCGTTCGTTGCTCGGGCCGAGCTTCAGCTACCTGGCGGTGGTTGCGGCCAAGGGAGTTCCCGCTGTCCTCGAGGTCGGCCCCTCAGGAGGACCACTCAGCGGTGGCACCACCGTGTCGATCCGGGGTACGGGGTTCACCGGCGCCACCTCGGTGCACTTCGGTCCCGTCGCTGCTTCGAGCTTCACCATCGAGAGCCCAACGCTGATTGAAGCGGTGGCTCCTGCCGAGCGATCCTCGATGTGCGCTGCAGCCGACCTCGCCCACGCCACCTGGGGGTTGTGCCAAGTGGAGGTCACCGTGTCGAGCGCCTCGGGCACCTCGGCGACCGTCGTCGCCTTGCCCCCGTTGACGGGGGCACTCCAGACCGGCTCCAGTGGGGTCATCTCGGTGCCTGCGTCGTGCAAGTGCGAGGCCTACCCGAGCCTGACGGAGTTCGACTACGGCGCTGTGCCCGTGATCTCGAGCTTGGTCGATGTCGAAGCGCAGGACGCCAAGGCGCAAGCAGATCCGAGCGGCGGTGACACCGTGGTGCTCAGGGGAACGGGGTTGAACGTCTTGACCACCGAGTGGGTCGACTTCGGCGATCCCTCCTCACCTGACAGCATCCAATCGAGCATCGTCTTGCTCAACGCCACGGGCACCGAGCTCGTGACGCAGTCCTTGAGCGACCCGGCCCCGAGCCCGACCGGTGACCAGGTGCCCGTCGTGGTGGTGGGCGAGGGCGGAACCTCGGGATCGCAGCTGATCAGTTACGGACCGATTCCGGTGGTCACCAAGGTGTCGAGCGAGGTGCTCCCCTCTGCGGGAGGCACCGCGCTCACGATCACCGGAGCGGGGTTCACCTCTGTGCAAGACGTGGGCTTCGTCTACTTCGGGCAGGGTTCTGATGGTGAGGTCTTCGGGAACTTCACCGTGGTGAGTCCAACCGAGATCACCCTCACCTCGCCGGCGTTGCTCCAAGGTGCCTACGTGGTCAATGTGCAGAGCATCTACGGCAACTCCGCCGATGACGTGGCGAGCATTGAGCCCACGCCTGCCACCACGGCGACCTACTACGCAGCCCTCAGCCAGTCGACCGTGGTGGTGACCGATCCCGGTGGTCCGGCGCTGACGGCCATGACCACGGCGTCAGGTGGCTTCCCAACCAGCGGGGTCGCTGGCGGGGCGACGCTCGAGCTGACTGGGGTGGACCTCGGCACCCCCGACCAGCTGAGTTCCCTCGTGGTCTACGTGGGCTTGGACAAGGCCACCATCGTCGATGACACCGTCACCAATGGTGAGATCACCGGGCTTGAGGTCACCACTCCACCGAGCTACGGCGAGTTCGCCTCCATCGTCACCACCGTGGTCGAGACGCCCAGCGGGCAGACCCCAGAGGCCCCCTTCACCACCGTGATCTACAGGTAGTGGTCACCAAGGGGGGCTCGAAGTGAGCCCCCCTGACCGCTGGCCTAGGATGCTCTCGCTGCGGCGGGACCCTTGGGCGACCGGCGAGTAACCAGGCGAGGGAGGGAAGCGCAGTGGCGCTCGGGTACGAAGAAGCGGTAGCAGCGGTCACCGGCGCGGGGTCTCCCCTCGAGGTACAGCCGAAGACCATCGACGGGGTGGAGTACCGGACCTTCGTCCACGCTCCCCAGAACCTCCGGCAGATCTTCGATGGCGCCCGGACCAAGGAGGGCACCTTCATGGTCTACGAGGATGAGCGCTGGAGCTTCACCCAAGTCGCCGAAGAGGTCGACGCCTTGGGTTATGCCCTCGTGCACACCTACGGGATCCAGAAGGGCGACCGGGTGGCCGTCGCCATGCGGAACCTCCCTGAGTGGGTCGTGGCCTTCGCGGCCATCTTGTCGGTCGGGGCGGTCTCGGTCTCGTTCAACGCGTGGTGGACCGAGGATGAGTTCGACTACGCCATGGAGGACTCGGGCGCCAAGGTGCTCATCGTCGACGGTGAGCGCGTCGACCGGGCCACCGCACCCATTGCCCGTGCTGGGGCGGAGATGCTCATCGTTCGCTGCAAGCCCGACACCGTGGTTCCCCCTGGCGCCAAGTTGTGGAACGACGTGGTCATCGTGGGCAACCCTCTGCCAGAGGTGGAGATCGACGGCGAGGACTACGCCACCATCTTGTACACCTCGGGCACGACCGGCCGCCCCAAGGGCGCGGTCTCGACCCACCGAGCCATCGCCCAGGCCCTGATGAGCTTCTCTGCCTCAGCAGCGGTGCAGTCCGCACGCCGGGGAAGCTCGATGCTGACCGGCGACTTCCCGCCATCGTTCATCTTGATCGTCCCGCTGTTCCACGTCACGGGCTGCATCCCGGTGATGATGACCTGCT
>CAINFA010000034.1 GCA_903847955.1 uncultured Actinomycetes bacterium | reverse complement strand
CTGTTCACCGAACTCGTGCAGATGGGCTTCACCGAGATCGAGGTCGGGTTCCCCTCTGCCTCCCAGACCGACTACGACTTCCAACGCCTGCTCATCGAAGGGGGACACATCCCCGATTCGGTGACCATCCAGGTCCTGGTCCAGTGCCGCCGGGAGCTGATCGAGCGCACCTTCGAGTCCCTTCGTGGCGCCAAGCAGGCCATCGTGCACTTCTACAACTCCACCTCCACCTTGCAGCGTCGAGTGGTCTTCGGTGAGGAGCGCGAGGGCATCATCGCTCTCGCCGTCCAAGCTGCCCGCTGGTGCAAGGAGCTTGAGGCCACCATTCCAGAGACCAAGATCCGCTACGAGTACTCCCCCGAGAGCTTCACCGGGACCGAGCCCGACTTCGCCGTGCAGATCTGCGAGGCGGTGATGGACGTCCTGCAGCCCACCGTGGACGAACCGCTGATCTTGAACCTGCCCGCGACGGTCGAGATGTACGCCCCCAACCTCTACGCCGATGTGATCGAGTGGTTTGGTCGCACCATCAAGGACCGTGACCGCGTCCTGCTGAGCCTGCACCCCCACAACGACCGCGGCACGGCCGTTGCGGCCACTGAGCTTGGCCTGCTGGCTGGTGCGGACCGGGTGGAGGGCACGCTGTTCGGCAACGGAGAGCGCACCGGCAACGTCGACGTCGTGACCTTGGCGCTCAACCTGTTCTCCCAGGGCGTGGACCCCGAGCTCGACTGCTCGGACATCGAACGGATCGTGGCCACCTCGGAGTTCGCCACCCGCATGGAGGTGCCACCCCGGCACCCCTACGCCGGCGAGCTGGTCTACACGGCCTTCTCGGGCTCCCACCAAGACGCCATCAAGAAGGGCATGGCGGCGATCGGCGAGCAGTACGCCACGTGGGAGGTGCCCTACCTGCCGATCGACCCCAAGCACACTGGCCGGACCTACGAGGCCATCATCAGGGTCAACTCGCAGTCGGGCAAGGGCGGCGTGGCCTACCTCATGGACACCGAGCACGGCCTCGACCTTCCACGGCGGCTCCAGGTCGAGTTCCAAAAGTCGGTCCAAGCAGAGGCTGAGGCCACCGGCGAGGAGGTCACCCCCGACGCGTTGTGGAGCCTGTTCCAGGCCACCTACCTCGCCGAGGACGCCAAGCTGCAGCTGCTGAGCACGGAGTTGAGCACAGCGGAAGGGTCGACCTCGGTGGTGGCCCAGCTGCTGGTCGATGGCCAGCACACCACGGTCAGCGGTGGGGGCAATGGTCCCATCGATGCCTTCACCAATGCCCTCAACGCCACGATGGGGCTCCACCTCGAGGTCAAGGACTACTCCGAGCACGCCCTGAGTGCCGGTTCGGGGGCCACGGCCGTCGCCTACGTCGAGGTCACCAACGGCGAGGGCGCCACGTGGTGGGGAGTGGGCATGGACCCCTCCATCGTCAACGCGTCGCTGCGGGCAGTGGTGTCAGCCGCGAACCGAGCGCCCGGGCACTAGCGATGAGCATCGCCACCATCTTGGGGTGGGTTGGAGCCATCTCGGGTGGGGTGTTGACCTGGGTACAGGTCCGTCGGTCCCAGCTCCATGGTTCAGAGGGCGTCTCGCCGCTGACCTGGTCGCTGTTCCTCTTCATGGGGGTGTTCTGGGTCAGCTACGGCATCGCCTTGGATTCGGTGCCGCTGATCGCCGGCACCGTCATCGTCGCTCCGTTGCAACTGTGGATCCTGCTGCTGGTGGGGTTCGCCAAGGCGTGGCGCTCGATGGCGCTGGCGCTCGGCATCGTGCTGGCCACCATCATGGTGCCCACCGCCATCTGGGGCTGGGCTGCGGGAGCGCTGGCCATTGGCGTGGTGATGATCGTCACCCGACTTCCCCAGATCACCGACCTCATCGTTGAACCCTCGGTCGAGGGGGTCTCGGTGAGCTCGTGGGTGATCGGGTGCGGGAACCTCGGGGTGTGGCTGATCTACTACGCCGCCCACCACCAGGTCGCCACGGTGATCTCGATGGTCATGGCCATCACTGGCAACGTCGTCATCATTGGCCTCGTGGAGTGGCGACGGCGCCAAGGTGCCCGAGCGGGCGTGCAGGCCTGAGCCCTCAGCGGGTGCTCGGAAGCCAGCTGGGACGGCTGGCCTCGAACTGGTCGAGTTCAGCCGCATGCCGCAAGGTCAGCCCGATGTCATCCCAGCCGTTGATGAAGCGCTCGGCGGTGAAGGGCTCGAGGGTGAAGTTGGCGACCAGCCCCAAGGCGGGCACCTCGACGCTGCGTCGGGCGACGTCGATGGTGATCTGCAGCTCAGGGTTGGCGGTCACTGCCTCGAGCAGTTGGTTGGCGACGGTGGCCTCGACGGTGACGGGGAGCAGGCCTTGCTTGGTGCAGTTGGAGAAGAAGATGTCGGCGAACCGCTCCGAGATCACCGCCTCGAAGCCGTAGTCGAGCAGCGCCCAGACCGCGTGCTCCCTCGAGGACCCCGTGCCGAAGTTGGTGCCAGCGACGAGGATTGAGGCACCGGCGTAGCGCTCGTCGTTGAGCACGAAGTCTCGGTCGTCGCGCCACTCAGAGAACAAGCCCTTGCCGAAGCCGGTCCGCTCCACCCGCTTGAGCCAGTCCGAGGGGATGATCTGGTCGGTGTCGACGTCGGATCGGTTGAGGGGAACGGCGCGGCCTTCAATGACGGTCACCGGCTTCATGTCAGGTCTCCTGGGGTGGCGAAGTGGCCAGCGATGGCGGTAGCGGCAGCCACGGCGGGGGAGACGAGGTGGGTCCTCCCACCCCGTCCTTGGCGGCCTTCGAAGTTGCGGTTGGAGGTCGAGGCTGAGCGCTCCCCAGGGGCGAGCTTGTCCGGGTTCATCGCCAGGCACATCGAGCACCCAGGCTCACGCCACTCCATGCCGGCTGCGGTGAAGATGGCGTCGAGCCCCTCGGCCTCGGCCGCTGCCTTGACGCGGTGGGACCCTGGCACCACGAGCGCCCTGATGCCCTCGGCCACGCGGCGACCATCGACGACGGCGGCTGCCGCTCGGAGGTCCTCGATGCGGCTGTTGGTGCACGAGCCGATGAACACCGTGTCCACGGCGATCTCCCGCATGGGGGTACCGGCCACCAGTCCCATGTAGGCCAGCGCCCGCTCGGCAGCCTCGCGCTCGGCTGGGTCAGCCATCGAGGCGGGGTCGGGCACCGAGGCCGACAACGGCAGCACCTGGGCAGGGTTCGTGCCCCAGCTGACGAAGGGCTCGAGGGTGCTGGCGTCGAGGACGACCTCGCGGTCGAAGGTGGCGTCGGGGTCGGTGGCCAAGGCGTCCCAGGCGGCGATGGCCGCCTCGAGGTCTGCACCGGTCGGGGCGTGGGGTCGACCGGCGAGGTAGGCGTAGGTGGTGGCGTCAGGAGCGATCATCCCGGCTCGGGCACCCGCTTCGATGCTCATGTTGCACACCGTCATGCGACCCTCCATCGAGAGCTGCGTGATGGCATCGCCTCGGTACTCGATGACGTGGCCCATGCCGCCACCGGTCCCGATGGCACCGATGATGGCGAGCACCAGGTCCTTGGCGGTCACCCCGGGAGGCAGTGCGCCGGTGACGGTGACGGCCATGGTCTTGGGCTTGGTCAATGGCAGGGTCTGGGTGGCCAGGACGTGCTCCACCTCGCTCGTGCCGATGCCGAAGGCCAGGGCGCCGAAGGCGCCGTGGGTCGAGGTGTGGCTGTCACCACAGACGATGGTCATCCCCGGCTGGGTCAGGCCCAGCTCGGGCCCGATGACGTGGACGATGCCTTGGTTGGGGTTCCCCCGCGGGTAGCAGGTGATGTTGAACTCCGCGCAGTTCTGCTCGAGCACCTCGAGCTGGCGTCGGGAGATGGGGTCCTCGATGGGCAGGTCGAGCGCCGTGGTGGGCACGTTGTGGTCGGCGGTGGCCACGGTGAGGTCAGGTCGGCGAACCGTTCGACCCGACAGCCGCAGGCCGTCGAAGGCCTGGGGGCTCGTGACCTCGTGGACCAGGTGCAGGTCGATGTAGAGCAG
>CAINFA010000033.1 GCA_903847955.1 uncultured Actinomycetes bacterium | reverse complement strand
TGACCGGGCGCTCGTCGAGGGACATGGGGACCTCATCGGTGTGGTCCGAGGCCAGATCGCCGACCCTGACTTCGCCAACAAGGCTCGTAGCGGGGCTGCGGAGGACATCCGCTTGTGCCTCAGCTGCAACCAGGAGTGCGTGGGTCGTATGGGGCTCAACCGTTGGCTGGGCTGCATCGAGAATCCCCGAGCGGGCCGAGAGGCTACGGCGCCGGTGGCCTTGAGCTCACGGCCGCAACGGGTGGCCGTGGTCGGTGCCGGACCCGCCGGACTGCAGGCGGCAATTTCGGCCGCCCGGGCAGGGCATCGGGTGACGATCTACGAGCGGGAGCACCAGCCTGGGGGCACCGTTGCCTTGGCGGCCAGCATCCCCCAGCGTGCCGAGTTCGGCGACCTGGTCCGCAACCAACTCCACGAGGCCCGTCGGCTGGGAGTGGAGGTCGTGGTTGGCCAGCCCATGACCTGCGACGAACTAGTCCGCCTAGCTCCCGACCACGTGGTGGTGGCGACTGGGTCCGAACCACAGGCGCCATGGTGGGCACCGGCACAGATCGAGCCCGGCCAGCCCCAGCTGTGCGACGTGGTCGACGTGGTGGCCGGCCGAGCACAACCCAGCGGCAAGGTGCTGGTGGTCGACGAGCTGGGGTTCCACCAGGCCACCTCGGTGGCAGAGCTCCTGGCCGATCGCGGGTGCCAGGTCGAGGTCGCCAGCCCCGGCATGGTGGTCGGTCAGGATCTCGGCATCAGCCTCGACCTCGAGCAGTGGTGGCTGCGAGCCCACCACAAGGGGATCGCCCAGCTGGCCAACCTGCTCGTGACGGGGCTCACCGAAGGCGGGGTCTCGACCCAGAACGTCCTGACCGGGGAGCCGGGTTCGAGGGAGGCCGATTGGGTGGTGCTCGCGGTGCCGGCTCGGGCCAATGATGCGCTCTACCACCAGCTGGTCGCCGCTGGTCTTGGAGCCACGAGAGTGGGCGACGCCCTCGCACCGCGCCGAGCGCACGCTGCGGTCATCGACGGGGACCGGATTGGGGCGGCGCTGTGATCGCCATCGTGGTGGTGCGAGCAGGCGTGGCCGAGGACGGCTGGCTCGACGCGCTGCACGAGGCGGACGGCAACGTGCTGCTCGTCGGAGGCGGCGTGGCAGACGCGGCCGGACAGGTCGCCCCCTACGCCTCGAGGCTCTCTGGCGTTGCGCTGCGCGAAGGGGGGCCAGCCACCTGGGCCGCCGCCATCGCTCCCTTGGTGGAGGACCATGAGGTGGTGCTGGTCAGCGGCGGCTTCGACGGTCGGCTGCTCGGTCCCTACCTCGCCCACACCCTTGGGCGTCCCTTCATCGCCCAAGCCCTCGAGGTGACCACCGCAGGAGCCGTGGTTCCAGCGCTCGGGGGCACTGCTCAACGACAGCTCCACGTCGCTGGCAACTTCGTGGCCAGCATCCAGCCCGGCGTGGTTGGCTCGCCCGCTCCTGCAGCTGGCGGGCCAGCAGTGCTCGAGCTCCTCGAGGTCACCGCCACCGAGCACCGTGAGCTCACCTCGCTCGGGGTGACCGAAGCCGACGCCACCACCATCGACCTCGCCGAGGCCTCGCGCATCGTGGCGGGAGGAGCAGGCCTCGGTGGGGCAGACGCCTTTGAGGCCCTGGCTCGTCTCGGCGCGCACCTCGGCGCATCGATGGGGGCCACTCGGGTGGTGGCCGACCGTGGCGACGTGGACTTCAGCCGCCAGATTGGGACCACGGGGGTTGCCGTTGACCCCGCGCTGTACGTGGCGTTCGGGATCTCTGGTGCCATCCAGCACACCGCCGGGCTCGGGCACCCCGACCACATCATCTCGGTCAACCTCGATCCCAGCTGCCCGATGATGCAGATGGCGGATCTCGCCATCGAGGCGGACGCGTCGGCCACCATGGCCGCACTCCTCGAGCTCTTGGAGGAGGACCGTGGCTGAGGACTTCGACGTCATCGTGGTCGGGGCGGGACCTGCAGGTTCCATGGCCGCCCTCGCCGCTGCTCGAGGAGGTTGGTCGGTCTGCCTGATCGAGCGCGGCCCGTTCCCGGGATCGAAGAACATGTACGGCGGCGTGGTCTACCCGCGGATCTTGGATCAGGTCATCGACCGGTGGTGGGAGGACGTGCCCGTCCAGCGCTTCATCACCCGCCGCCAGACCATGGTGATGGAATCCGATCGCGCCCTGACGGTCGACTACCGCACCGCCGCTTGGGGGGCGCCGCCCTACAACGGCCTCACCACCTACCGGTCGGACTTCGACCGGTGGTTGGCCACCAAGGCCACCGAGGCTGGAGCCACCTTGGTGTGCTCGACGACGGTCACCGGCCTGCTCCTCGAGCACGACCGCGTGGTCGGGGTGCGCACCGATCGTCCCGAGGGTGAGCTCCGGGCCAAGGTGGTCATCGCCTGCGATGGGGTCAACTCCTTCTTGGCCAAAGAGGCCGGGCTCTACGCCAACTTCTCCGCCGACCACCTCACCCTCGGCGTCAAAGAGGTGCTGCGCTTCGACCCAGCCACCATCGAAGAGCGCTTCGGGGTCACGGGGCGAGAGGGGTGCGACATCGAGATCCTGGGGGCCACCCCCGGCGTGCTCGGTGGTGGCTTCTGCTACACCAACTACGACACCGTGGCCATCGGCATCATCGCCAAGCTCCCCTCTCTGGCGGCTGCCAAGGTCCGTCCCGAGGACCTGATTGCCAACTTGAAGGCCCACCCGGCCATCGAGCCACTCGTGCGAGGCGGCGAGTTGGTGGAGTACAACGCCCACATGATCCCCGAAGGTGGCCTCAAGGCCATGCCCCAAGTGGTGACCGACGGCATGGTGGTCTGCGGGGATGCCGCGCACCTCACCTTGGCGGCCGGGATCTGGCTCGAGGGCGTGAACTTCGCCATGGGATCGGGCCTCGCCGCAGGTGAAGCCGCCGCCGAGGCCATCTCAGCTGGCGACTGGACGGCAGCTGGCCTCGGTGTCTACCGCACCAAGATCAACTCGACCTTCGTGTTGAAGGACCACGAGAAGCTCCAGCACATCCCTGAGCTGGTGCTCTCCGAGCGAGTGCAGTTCGCCTACCCGGCCCTCATCTGCGACCTGGTCGAGGAGCTGTTCACCGTGCGCAACCCCACCCCCAAGCCCGGCGGGATCAAGGTCTTGCTCGACAAGGCCCGGGCCAACGACGTCAAGCTGCGCCACCTGGCCATCGACGGCCTCAAGGCGCTGAGGAGCTTCCGATGACCGAGCGCTACGACGGGGTCAGCTTCGAGGACCGCATGGCGACGGTGCAGTTCTCCGTGGCCGACACCGCCCACATCGTCGTCGATGGCGACAAGTGCCAAGGGTGCACCACCAAGGCGTGCGTGTCGGTGTGCCCGGCGAAGCTCTTCGTGCCGCTCTCCTCAGGTGGGGTGCTGTTCAACTACGAGCAGTGCTTCGAGTGCGGTAGCTGCTACGTCGTGTGCAATGAGGCCGGGGCCATCAGTTGGTCCTACCCCGAGGGCGGCAAGGGTGTGGTGCTCCGCCATGGTTGAGCCTGGGTCGATTGTCGTCGCCCTCAAGCGCTCCTTGCACGTGGTGGGGCTGGACCCTCTCTCTGGCGTCGCCGAGCTCGACGACAAGGTGGTCGAGCTCTCCGCTGCTGAGGCCAGCGCCCTCGAGCTCGCGGTCCAGCTGGGCGAAGGCCTGCACCTGCCGGTGGCCGTGGTCTCGGTGGGTGGTGCCTTGGCAGAGCCCGTGCTGCGGCTCGGGCTCGCTGGGGGTGCGACGAGGGCACTGCGCGTCGAGGTGGCAGGACGGGACCAGCGCCAGTTGTCGAGCGCAGCGGTGGCTGCCGCGCTGGCCGCGGTGGCACGCAAGGCCTCGATGCTGCTCTGCGGCGACCACAGCCTCGATCGGGCCAGTGGTGCGGTGCCGGCCATGGTGGGTGCGGCCCTCGGGTGGCCCACCGCGGCATCGGTGACCGCAGTTCGCCGAGGACCCGACGGTCTCGAAGCCGATCGTCGGTTGGGCCGAGGTCGGCTCGAGACGGTGCGCATCGATGGACCAGCAGTGGTGTCGGTGGAGCCGACGGTGGCCCGACCTCGCCGGGCCTCGCTCCGGGCCACCCTCGAAGCCAATGCCGCAGTGGTTGCCGTGGTTGAGGTCCTCGTAGGTGATGAGGTGCGCGAGGTCGTCGAGCTCCCGACCGAGCCACCGCGACCCCGGGCCAAGGTGGTGCCACCACCGGACCCCACGCTCTCGCTGCTCGACCGGATCAGCGCCTTGACCGGTGCCACCCAACCCGCTGCGGCGGCCGAGCGGGTAACGCTCGAGCCCGCAGCAGCGGCTGCCCTCATCGCCGAGCGCCTCAGCCAGTGGGGCTACTGGTGACCACTGCCCTCGGGCAGCTCACCACCCTCGAGGCCGCACGGGCAAAGGTGCTGGTGGTGCCGGTCGGCTCCTGTGAGCAGCACGGGCCACACCTGCTGTTGAGCACCGACACCGTGGTGGCCGAGGCCCTCGTCGCTGGGCTGGGGGAACAGATTGACGGGCTGGTCACCAGCCCCACCATCGCCATCTCTGCCTCGGGGGAGCACGAGGGCTTCCCTGGCACGCTGTCGATCGGGACCGAGGTGCTGGCGCAAGTGCTCATCGAACTGGTGCGCTCGGCTCGGCGAACCGTCGATGCGGTGGTGGTGGTCTCGGGACATGGTGGCAATGCCGACGCCTTGTCCAAACTGGCCACGGTGGCTGGCTTCGAGGGTGACCACGTGCTGGTCCACCTCCCTCGCCTCGACGGTGATGCGCACGCTGGACGCACCGAGACCTCGCTCATGCTGCACCTCGCACCACACCTCGTTGACCTCGGTCGAGCCGAGGTCGGGGTCACGACACCCGTTGGCGAGTTGGCCGACGCCTTGCGGCAGGGCGGGGTGGCGTCGGTGACACCCAACGGCGTGCTGGGTGACCCGACCGGTGCCAGCGCTGAGGAGGGAGCGCGCCTGCTCGAGCAGATGCGGCAAGATCTCACCGTGGCCATCCAGCACTTCCTCGAGGCGCTCTCGTGAGCTCGCGGGTGGCGCTCGTCACCGGGGCCGCCAGGGGTATCGGGCTGGCGGTCGTGCAGCACTTGCTCGAGGCGGGGCTGTCCGTGGTGGCCTTCGACCTCGGCCGGGACCTCGACGAGGTCCCCTACCTCCTCGGCCGGGTGGCAGCGCTCGAGACACTCGCCGATGCGCACCCTCAAGATCTCGTCGTGGTCGAGGGTGATGTCCGCCAACGAGCGGACCTCGACCGGGCCGTCGCGTCGGCGCAGCAACACTTCGGAGGGCTCGACGTGGTGGTGGCAGCCGCCGGCGTGGTGCTCGGAGGAGGTCCGGTCTGGGCCATGGACGATGCCGCCTGGGAGACCATGTGGGCGGTCAACGTCACCGGCGTGCACCACACCGTTGCGGCCGCCTTGCCCGCCCTCCACGCACGTGGTGCGGATGGGGCGGGCCGCATCATCGCCATTGGTTCAGCCGCGTCGGTCCAAGGTCTGCCACAACTCGCCGCCTACAGCGCCACCAAGCACGCCGTGCTGGGCTACATCCGAGGTCTGGCGGCAGACCTGGGGAGCACGGGCATCACCGCCAATGCCGTGCTGCCAGGTTCGACCAATACGCCAATCCTTGAAGCCTCCGCCGCCATCTACGGACTGGACTCGGTTGAGGAGTTCGCCCAGCACCAGCTCCTGGGGAGGCTCCTGGCTCCAGCCGAGGTGGCAGCGGTGGTGGCGTTCCTGGCCGCACCGGCGAGCTCAGCCATCACTGGCGCTGCCATCGCCGCCGATGGCGGGATGACCGTCAGCTAGACGTGGTGGCCCAGCGCAAGGTCGATCCCAGGAGGGCCTTTCCGCCAAGGGCAGGTTCGTCCATCGAGGTGGTGACGCCTGGGCTCAGCCTGCGATCCACCCTGCGGTCATCGAGGTCACCTGACGACCGTCGAGGTCACTGAGCTTGGTGGCCACGAAGGCCGTGGCAGCCTCAGAGGTCTGCACTCGGAACGCGGGGTCGGACTCGGTGAGAACCTTGGCGATGACCTCAGCCACCTCAGCCGAGGACTGGGCGTTGGCGAAGGTGGCTGCACTGCGACGGAGGTAGGCGTCGCGCTGGGGACCGAAGGGGTCGGTAGGGTCACCGCCGGCGAAGTGCGCTCGACCCTTGACGTTGGCGATGAACTCGGTGGCCACCGGGCCGGGTTCGACCACGGTCACCGACACGCCATGCGCCTTCGCCACCGGATGGAGGGACTCGAGCAGGCCCTCGACCGCGAACTTGGCGGCGCAGTAGGCGTCGTTGAAGGGTTGGCCGACCGCGCCACCGACCGAGGTGACCACCACGATGTGTCCTCGGCCCCGCTGCCGCATTGGACCGAAGGCGGCCTTGACGCAGGCCGCGGCACCGAAGAAGTTGACCTCCATGGCGTCTCGCAGTTCGGCCAGGTCCAGCTGCTCCAAGGTGCCGACCTGCCCAGCACCGGCGTTGTGGACGAGGACGTCGAGGGGGCGCTCGGCCTCAAGTTCCGTGAACAGGGCTTGCACTGCACCGTGGTCGGTGACCTCGAGGTGTCGGATGGTGAGGCTGGTGCCATGGGCGTCGGCCGCCTCGTTGAGGGTGGCGGCCGCTGCGTCGCTCCGGACGGTCGCGACCACGTCGTGGCCTGCCGTGGCCAGCTGGAGGGCGGTGGCGGCGCCAATGCCGGTTGAGGCTCCGGTGACGATGATCCTGGCCATGGGTTCCTCCGCTCGCTGGGTCCGGCCAAGGTACCCCAGCGGGGTGGCTCAGGCCTCGGGGCCCTTCGACACCGCCGCCCGCCACAGCGCCAGGTAGCTGGGGTAGGTGAGCTGGTCGGTGACATATCCAGCCGCCTTGAGCTCTTGGTAGTAGGCGGGGAGGTGGCGGAACGGCACACCCATGTCGACGTGGTGGGCCAGGTGCCAGCCGGTGTTGTAGGGCACGAACCAGAAGCGAGCGATGAGGTGCTGACGGACGTCGTGGGTGGTGGCCCTTCGATCCTTGGAGGCCTCGAGGCCGCCGTGCTCGGCGATGGCTCGCAGGCGGTTGAGCACCCGCCACTGGGTCATCCACGGCAAGAACCAGAACACGAGGTAGGCCCACCAGCAGCCGGTCGAGAGCCACATGAGCCCGAACAGGACCGCCTGGACCCCCAAGATCGGGAGCGCGATCGTGCGACCTTGGGCCGACCTCGTGGCCTTGAGCAGCACCATGAAGTTCTTCCACCCCGAGATCCCAATCGCATCACGGAGGAGTCGCCGGCGCAGGTCTCGCCAGTGGCACGGGTACCCTGCGTAGAAGGCGAGGTCGGGCTCGTTGGGGCCGAACTCCTCCTTGTGGTGGGCGAAGTGGCTCCGTCGGTACAGCGAGATGGGCACGAAGGCTGGGTAGGCGATGAGCCAGGTGCCGACCCAGTCGTTGAGCCGCTTGTTCGAGAACAGCAGCTTGTGCGCCGCTTCGTGCATCAAAATGGCGAACCGGGCGTGCATTGGTCCCATGAGGACGAAGCCCACCAGGATCAGCCACCACTGCGACGACCAGGTGGCGACCCCCACGATGGTGGCAACCTCCAGCCAGACCATCGCCACCGAGATGGCATTCCTCAGGTTGGGGATCTGACGGAGCTTCCCCCGTAGGGCCGGGATGGCCATGCCGTTGTCGAGCAGCCGCTCGGTGGGCAACACCTCAGGACGTGCCGCAAGGGGCGGGACCATCGTCTCCATTGCGCCATTGTCCCAGCCCAGCGCCTCGGAGGCGAGTCGGTGCACACGGCGAGCTGTTGAGGTTCTGTTGATGCATCGGGGCCGTTCTTGAGGTGGCGTTGAGGCGTGTGGTTTCAGGATGGACCCATGGCACACCTCTTGGCAGTTGTGGGCATGGGCGCTTCGGTCGCCGCCATGCTCGGTCTCATCTGGGCACTGGAGCGCGTATGACGCCGGTGCAAGGACTGTTGTTGGCGCTGTCGGTGGCCTTGTTCGGCTACCTGGGCTACGCCTTGGTGAAGCCGGAGCGGTTCTAATGCCCTTCACCTTGACCCTCGTGGCACTCCTGGTGTGCCTCGCGCTGTGCTGGCGATTCCTCGGCGCCTACCTCGTGGGCGTCTACGACGGCTCGGTGCACTTCCTCAACGTCGTTGAGCGCCCGGTGTACCGGCTCCTTGGGACCGACCCCGAGGCGGAGCAGTCCTGGCAGCGCTACGCCAGCTCCCTCGTGGTGTTCTCAGGGGTCACCTTGGCCGTGACCTACGTCGTGCTGGTCCTCCAAGGGCACCTGCCGCTCAACCCCCAGCACCTCGGCGACGTCAACCCCGCCTTGGCGTTCAACACGGCGGTCAGCTTCCTCACCAACACCAACTGGCAGAACTACGGCGGGGAGACCACCATGTCGTACTTCTCCCAAGTCGGCGTCCTCGAGCTGCAGCAGTTCATCTCCGCTGCGGTTGGACTTGCGGTGGCCATTGCCGTGATCCGTGGATTTGCTCGCAAGGAGCAGCAGACCATCGGCAACTTCTGGGTGGACATGGTGCGGGGCACGATCTACGTGCTCGTGCCGTTCTCCTTCCTCCTGGGCGTGGTCTTCGTGGCCCAAGGAGCGGTCGACACCTTCTCGGGGCCCGTCACCATCCACAACGCCTTGACCGGGGTGAGCCAGGTCATCGCGCTCGGACCGGTTGGGTTCATGGAGGCCATCAAGCAGTTCGGCACCAATGGCGGAGGCTTCTTCAACGCCAACAGTGCCCACCCCTTCGAGAACCCAACGGGGCTGACCAACTTCTCGTCGATCGTGGCCTTGCTGGCGATCCCGGTCGCCCTCACCTACGTCTTCGGCAAGATGGTCGGCGCGCTACGCCAAGGCGTGGCGGTGCTGGCGGTGATGGCGGTGCTGATGGGCGCTTTGGTGGGCGTCGGGACCATCGCCGAGAGCCACGCCAACCCGGCGGTGGTCCACGGTGGTGTGACCGCCACGATCCAAGGCAACACCGAAGGCAAGGAAACCCGGTTCGGCGCCCCGACCTCGGCGCTGACCGGCGTGTCGTGCACGGTCACCTCGACCGGGTGTGCCAACTCGGCCTACGACTCCTACACCCCCATGGGTGGCTTCTCGCTGCTGGCGGGGATGATGCTGGGCGAGGTGAGCCCCGGAGGGGTCGGTTCGGGGACCTACACCATCCTGCTCTTCGCCATCATCGCGGTCTTCATCGGTGGGCTCATGATCGGCCGCACCCCGGAGTACCTCGGCAAGAAGATCCAAGCCCGAGAGGTGAAGCTGGCCGGGATTGGCGTGCTCGTGATGCCCATTGCGGTGCTCGTCCTCACCGCACTCGCGGTGTCGCTGCATGCGGGGAGGGTGGCGACGGGCAACGCCGGACCCCATGGGTTCTCCGAGATCCTCTACGCCTTCACCTCCCAGGGGAACAACAACGGCTCCGCCTTCGGTGGGCTGAACGGCACCGGTGACTTCTACCAAGTCACCGGGGCGATCGCCATGCTGGTCGGGCGCTTCGGGGTCATCATCCCCGCACTTGCTCTCGGAGGGTCCCTGGCGGCCAAGAAGGTGGTGCCGACCGGGCTCGGGACCTTCCGGACCGACACCACCATGTTCGTGGGGCTCCTGACCGGAGTGGTGGTCATCGTCGGCGGCCTCACGTTCTTCCCCGCAGCAGCCCTCGGGCCCATCGTCGAGCAGCTCAGCCACGGAAAGTTCTGGTAGCGCCATGACCACCACCATCGAGAACCTCACACCAGAGGCCAAGGTTGGCGGCGTCGCCAAGAGCCGCAGCCTCTTCGACCCCGACATCTTGCGGGAGGCCTCCACCGACGCGCTCAAGAAGCTCGATCCGAGGGTGCAGCTCCGCAACCCGGTGATATTCATCGTCTACGTCGGCACCGTGGTCTGCTTGGGCTACGCCATCAGCTCGCCAGGCATCTTCGATGTCTCGATCTGCGTCTGGCTGTTCCTCACCGTGCTGTTCGCCAACTTCGCCGAGGCCATGGCCGAAGGTCGGGGGAAGGCCCAAGCCGACACGCTCCGCAAGATGCGCTCGGAGACGGCGGCACGGCTCCTCCACCCTGATGGGACCGAGACCTCGGTCTCCGCCGACGACCTCAAGCGGGGCGACCTCGTCGTGTGTGAAGCCGGCGACGTGATCCCCTCTGATGGGGAGATCACCGAGGGTGTGGCCTCCGTCGACGAGTCGGCGATTACCGGCGAGTCCGCTCCGGTGATCCGCGAGTCCGGTGGTGACCGGTCGGCGGTTACCGGGGGCACGACGGTGCTCTCGGACCGCATCGTGGTCCAGATCACCGCAGAGCGGGGCGAGACCTTCCTCGACCGCATGATCGGGTTGGTCGAGGGTGCCAATCGGCAGAAGACCCCCAACGAGATTGCGCTCACCATCCTGCTGGCGGTCCTGACCATCGTGTTCCTCCCCGTGGTGGTGGCGCTCGTGCCCTTTGGTCGCTTCGCAGGGGCCAGCGTCGAGGTGGTGGTGATCGTCGCCCTGTTGGTCTGCCTCATCCCCACCACCATCGGCGCGCTGCTCTCCGCCATCGGCATCGCCGGCATGGACCGACTGGTGCAGCGCAACGTGCTGGCAATGTCGGGTCGCGCCGTGGAGGCAGCTGGTGACGTCCAGACGCTGCTGCTCGACAAGACGGGCACCATCACCTTGGGCAACCGCATGGCCTCAAGGTTCATCCCCGTGGGCGGGGCCACCGAGGCCGAGGTCGCCGACGTCTCCCAGTTGGCCTCGCTGGCAGACGAGACCCCCGAAGGCCGCTC
>CAINFA010000032.1 GCA_903847955.1 uncultured Actinomycetes bacterium | reverse complement strand
CCAGGGGAGTTCACTGGGCTCATCGGCTCAAACGGGGTGGGCAAGACCACCCTGCTCAAGGTGCTCCTCGGCCTCGAGCGACCCCAGTCCGGCACCGTCCGCATCGGGGGCCAGCTGGTTCGCCGGTCGCCCAAGAAGGTGGGCTACGTGCCCCAGAAGGTGCAGCTCGATCCCGAGGTGCCCCTGCGGACGCGAGACTTCATCGCCCTTGGGCTCGACGGCAGCCGGCTCGGGATTTGGCCGCGCTCGAAGGAGCACTGGCGCCGGGTCGATGCCATGGTGGAGGCCGTCGACGCCTCGAGCTTCGCCACCACCCGCATCGGGAACCTGAGCGGTGGCCAGCAGCAGCGAGCGCTCATCGCCCACGCACTGATTGCTGAGCCTGGCTTGTTGGTGCTCGATGAGCCCCTGGCCAACCTCGACCCCCGCAGCGTGGAGGCCACCGTCTCGCTGCTCGAGGAGATCTCGACCACCCGTGGGGTCTCCATCGTGCTCTCGGCCCATGAGATGAACCCCTTGCTGCGGGTGATGGACCGCATCGTCTACCTCACCGACGGCCGAGCGGCCAGCGGCACCACTGATGAGGTGGTCCGCTCTGAGGTGCTGTCCCGCCTCTACGGCCATCACGTGGACGTGCTCCGCCTCCACGGCCGGGTCTTGGTGGTGGCCGAGCCCAACGCCGCCACCGACCAGCTCGAGAGCCACGACCCGGTCCGCTACGACTGATGCACGTGCTGTTCGCCCCCGGGCTCACCACGAACCCCGCCGTCGCCAACGCGCTGGTGCTCGGGGTGGTGGTCGCCATCGTGGCCGGGGTGACCGGCACCTTCGCCATCGTGCGGAACCAAGCCTTCGCCGGGCACGCGTTGACCGACGTGGCCACCACCGGCGGCACCGCCGCCAGCTACGCCGGCGCCTCCTCGTTGCTCGGGTTCCTGGTGGCCGGGGTGCTCGGGGGAGCAGGCATCGAGCTGTTGGGGCTCGAGGACACCAAGCGTCGCGACCTGGCCACCGGGGTGGTGCTGGGGGCAGCCACCGGCTGCTCTGCCCTGCTGCTGTCGCTCGACCTCACCGGTGGGTCCACCTCGAATGTGACCCAGACCATCCTGTTCGGCTCGATCTGGTCGGTGCCCTCCTCGACCACCACCACCGTGGCGGCGGTCGGCTTCTTCGCGCTCGTGGTGGTCGGCATCTTCGCTCGCCAGCTGACCCTGACGGCGGTCAGCCCCGAGCTGGCTGCGGTGGCTGGGGTGCGCCTCCGGCTGCTCGGGCTGTGCTTCATCGCCACCTTGGCGGTCTCGGTGGCGCTGGTGGCGGTGGCGATTGGTTCGATCCTGTCCACCGCCCTGCTCATTGGTCCTGCTGCCTGCGCCTTCAAGCTGACCGACCGACTCGGGAGGGCAGCAGGACTCGCGGCGGGCATCGGCGCCCTCCTGACCAGCCTCGGCATCGTGGCGACCTACGACCTCGATGCGCAGCTGAGCAAGCCCTGGCCGGTGAGCTTCGTGGTGGTCAGCTTGGTGCTCCTGGCCTACCTCGTGTGCTCGATGCCCTTCGTGGGTCGCCTCGCTTCTCGGGTGGGTCGCTGATGTTCTCGGGGTTCATGGTCCACGCCTGGCAGGCCGGGACCCTCGTGGCGCTGGTGGCGGGGGTCGTCGGCTTCTTCGTGGTGCTGCGGGGGGCGGCCTTCCCGGCCCACGCCATCCCCAACGGCGCCTTCGCCGGCGCGGCCGGCGCCAGCCTTCTGGGCGCGTCTCCGACGGCGGGACTGCTCCTCGCCAGCCTGCTCGGTGCGCTCGGCATCGACCTGCTCGGCCGCAGGGCCAAGCACGACGTGGCCACCGCGCTGGTGCTGGTGGTGATGCTCGGTCTCGGTGACCTGTTCGTGAGCCAGGTGAGCGGGGACGCCGAGGGCATCTACGCCCTCTTGTTCGGCTCGCTGTTCGCCCTGCCCTCGGTGACCCCAACCTTGGTGCTGTCGGTGGTGTGCCTGGCGCTGGTGGTCCTCGTCGCCCGCCCGCTGGTGCTGAGCTCGACCGCCCCCGAGCTGGCCCAGGTGCGCGGGGTGCCGACCCGGGTGCTGGGGCTCGTGTTCTTGGCGCTGGTGGCGCTCGTGACCACCTTGTCGGTGCCCCTCGTCGGCGCATTGCTGCTGTTCCCCCTCTTGCTCGGACCAGCGGCGGCAGCCCAGCTGGTGGTGCGCCGGCCACTGGGGGCCATGGTGGGGTCGGTGCTGCTCTCGCTCATCACCGTCTGGGCGTCGCTCGTGCTGACCTACCGCACCTCGTGGCCGGTCAGCTTCTTCGTCGGGGTGGGGTGTGCGGGGTGGTACCTCGGGGCGAGGGTGGTGGTGCAGCTGCAGCGTCGCTCGGGCGGGCGATCCTAGGGTTGGGTCATGGCCACCTTGACCCGCCTCGCCCAGCTCGAGGTCCTGCACTTCGAGGACCTCGAGGCAGCTGGGGTGACCGCCTTGGTCACCACCCGCCAAGGGGGCACCTCCACCGGGGTCTACCAGAGCCTCAACTTGGGTCTGCACGTCGGCGATAGCCCCGAGGCGGTGCTGGCCAATCGCCGCCTGGTGGCTCGGACGATGGGGCTGCACCCGAGCGACCTCGTGGTCATGGACCAGGTGCACGGGGCCCGGGTGGCGCTCGTCGGTCCCAACGAAGCTGGGCTCGGCGTCTGGGAGCTCGACGAGGCCATCACCGCCACCGATGCGTTGGTGACCACCACCGAGGGGCTCGGCCTCGTGGTGCTGGTGGCGGACTGCGTGCCGGTGCTGCTGTGCGACCCGGTCGCTCGGGTGCTGGCCGTGGCCCACGCCGGTTGGCGAGGGACGGCAGCGGGCGTTCTCGAGGCCACGGTCGAGGCCATGGAGGCCTGTGGCGCGGACCGCGCTCGGCTGCTCGTCAAGGTGGGCCCGGGGGTGGACCAGGCCCGGTTCGAGGTGGGTGAAGAGGTGGTGGAGGCGCTCGGTCCCTTGGTCGAGCCCTTCGTCGATCGCTCGGGACCCAAGCCCCACGTGGACCTGATGGGTCACGTGGTGGACCGCCTCGAGCGGGCAGGGATTCCGCTCGGCTCGATCGAAGCCAGTGGATACAGCACGGCCGAGGCCGGGTTGTTCTTCTCCGACCGTGCCGCCCGTCCCTGCGGGCGCTTCGCCCTGGTGGCGGTGCTGCGGCCGGCCGGACCTCTTTCCGAGGCGCCCTACCATGAGGGCCCCATGATCGAAGGAGCCCCATGAGCGCGGTGCGCGAGCGCGGCCACGACCCCTTCGTCTACCTCGGCTTCGAGGTAGCTCCAGACGGCACCATCGCCGGCCACTACGGGCTGGGCCAGCGCACCTTCACCGAGCGCTGGAGCATCGGGCACGGCACCGACCTCTCCCACCCCGCCACCATGGCGGCCATCTCCTGGCTCTACCTCTTCGCCGGCGTGTCGTACTACAAGGCCCTGGCCCCGAGCGTGGTCGACACCGGGATGATCGCCTTGACCGAGGCCGAGCGGAGCTTCCTGCGCACCTACTACCTCGAGGGGCTCGGCGAGTTCGCCCACCGCAACGGGCTCGACCTGTCCGACCTCGAGGTCCGAGGCCCCCTCCTCGAGCACCGCCAGCCGGTGCACCCGCCAGCGGCGCTGTTTGGTCCTTTGATCCCCTTTGGCGGCGGCATCGACTCCATCGTCACCGTCGAGCAGGTCCGCGCCGCCCAAGTGGCGGGCCGGCTGTTCGTGGCCAGCCCGCCCGGGCAGCTCTTCGAGGCCATCGAAGCCCCGGCCATGGTGACGGGCTTCGACCTCATCCGAGCCACGAGGGAGCTCGACCCCGCCATCCGCCGCTCGGCAGCCGAGGGCTACTTCAACGGCCACGTGCCGGTCACCGCCGTCATCTCGGCCCTGGCGGTGGTCGCCGCGGTGGCGCTCGGGCACGAGGCGGTGCTGATGAGCAACGAGCACTCGGCCTCAGACCCCAACCTCATCGAGGACGGTCGAGCCATCAACCACCAGTGGTCCAAGTCGCTGGCCTTTGAGGAGGGCTTCGCCCAGATCTTGGACGAGACCTTCGACGGTCGCCTCGACTACTGCTCGGTGCTGCGGGCTCGCACCGAGCTGTGGGTGGCGGAGCGCTTCGCCCGCTACGACCGCTACCACCACGTCTTCCGCAGCTGCAACAAGGCCTTCACCCAGGACCCGGCCACGAGGGCGGCCACCTGGTGCGGGCGCTGCGACAAGTGCTGCTTCATCGACCTGATCCTGGCCCCCTTCGTCGACCGAGCCACCTTGGTCGCCATCTTCTCGGGCACCGAGCCCTTGGAGCAGCCCGACCTGCGTTCGGTCTTCGAGGACCTGGTGGGCATCGGCACCACCAAGCCCTTCGAGTGCGTGGGGGACGTCGGAGAGTGCCGAGCCGCACTGGCCTTAGCCGCAGCACGCCCCGACCGGGCCTCGAACGCCACCCTCGCCCAGCTGGCCAATGCCGCCCCCTTCAATGGCGATCCCTTGGCCTTGCTCGAGCCCCAGGGGATCGACCACGTCGACCCCCGCTTCGTCCATGGCGGCTAGCTTCGCCGACCTCGTCGGTCGCCGCGTCGGGATCTACGGCCTCGGGGTCGAGGGCCGAGCCAGCCTGGCCAAGCTCACCGCCATGGGCATCACCCCGGTGCTGGTGGACGACCGTCCCGACCCGGCGGGGCCACCCGGCGTGCTCCCCACCCATGGGGGAGGTCTCGAGGCCTTGGGCGAGCTCGACGTGGTCCTCAAGGCACCGGGCATCTCCCGCTACGACGAGGCCATCGTCGACCTGGCCTCGAGGGGGGTGGAGGTCCGCGGTGGCCTTGGGCTGTGGCTGGCGGGGGTGGACCCGAGCACGGTCATCTGCGTGACCGGCACCAAGGGCAAGTCCACCACCACCTCGGTGCTGGCCCACCTGCTCGGTGGCCTCGGGATCGACGTGCTGTTGGCCGGCAACATCGGGGTGGTGCCCTGGGGTCCGGCCGTGGCGCCGGCCCAGCTGACGGTGGTGGAGACCTCGAGCTTCCAGGTCACCGACCTCGAGGTCGGGCCTTCGTTGGTGGCGGTGACCTCACTGGGCCAGGACCACCTGGACTGGCACCGCACCCTCGAGCGCTACCACGACGACAAGCTCTCGCTGCTCTCCTTGGATGGCGTCACCCACGGGCTCGTCAGCACCCAGCCCGCGCTGCTCGAGGCGGTTCGCTCCCGCAACCTCGAGGTCGAGTTGTGCCCACCGGGTGCCCTCGACGTCGACCTCACCGAGCGCCTTGGGCTGGTCGGTGCCCACAACGTGGCCAACGTGGCCGTGGCCCGCCGGCTGCTCGAGCACCAGCTCGGCCCCCAAGCACCTGACCGCCTGCTCGAGGCGGCCGTGGGCTTCGCCCCCCTCGAGAGCCGGTTCTGCCGGCTCGAACCCCTTGGTGGGATCGAGGTCATCGAGGACTCCTTGGCCACCAACCCCCTGCCCACCATCGCCGGCATCGAGAGCCTCGGGGACCGTCGGGTGGCGCTGCTCGTGGGGGGCCAAGACCGGGGGGTGGACTACCAGCCGCTTGGT
Organism: uncultured Actinomycetes bacterium; assembly: GCA_903847955.1. Taxonomy (GTDB): domain Bacteria; phylum Actinomycetota; class Acidimicrobiia; order Acidimicrobiales; family RAAP-2; genus CAINFA01. The sequence continues at coordinate 8,312 of CAINFA010000032.1, read as the reverse complement.
GACGCCCTTGCCCAGCGCCACGCCCCGACCTTGCTCGTGGCCATGCCCGACAACGGGGCTCGGATCGCCGAGGCCTGCTCGGCCGGCAACGTGGAGGTGGTCCAGGTGGCCGACCTCGATGAGGGGGTCGAGGTGGCGCTGGGATGGGCCGCGCCCGACGGGGTGGTGCTGCTGTCCCCGGCGGCACCGAGCTTCGGCCGCTTCGCCAACTACGCCGACCGAGCAGCGCAGTTCCGAGCGGCGATCGACGCCCGGCGCTAGGGCGATCAGCCAGTCACGGTGAGCGGGGTGCTGGTCGAGATCGCGCCGAGGCGGAAGGTGAGGGTGTAGCGGCCCTTGGGGCAGCGCACCGGAGGATGCCCCTCGGTCTCGCCCCAGCGGGCGTGTTCGACGTAGGAGGCCTTGGGGCTGAGCGCCTTGACCGCCAGGTACTGCGGGCAGGGTGCCGAGACGTCGCCCCCGCCGCAGCTGGTCCACAGCAAGGCACCGGTGGGGCTCGTGATGCGCAGCGTGGGCGTGGTCGGGCCCACCGCGATGGCACAGGCGTGGGCCGAGACGTTGGTCACCGTGCCGGTGAGCTGGGCCGAGGAGGTGGTAGTGGTGGCGGTGACCGAGAGCGTGAGCACGCTCGAGGTGCACCCCGGCACCAACGGGGAGAAGTGGTGCTCGGTGGCACCGATGGGGGAGGTGCCGAGCCCCATCGTGCCGGCCACGGTCAGGGCGGCGAGCAGGGTGCGCAGTGGTGCCATGGGGACCTCCGATCCTCGACCCATGGTGCCACGCGACGACGCCCGCCGGGGAGGTCCCCAGCGGGCGTCGTCACACAGCGGCAGTACCTGCTACCAGGCGGCGCAGCCGTTCTGGTCAGGTGCGTGCGGCTGGATCCGCATGGCCACGACGATCTGCTCGTCAGGGGTGGCCAAGGCGGCATTGGGAGCGAACTGGGTCCCGCCGTAGAGGTACCAGTTGGTGTTGGTGATCCCGAGCCCGCCGGAGAACCGAGGTCCCCAGACGTGCCAGTTGCCACCCTCTTCACACATCGACACTCGGCTCCACGCCGCGAACTCTGCGGGTGTGACCATCGATGCGGCCAGCTTGGCCAGGTGTGCGGACCGGAGGGCCTGCGCCTGGGCAGCACGGACCTGGGCCACCCGGTGGGTGGCGGCGGCACGAGCGGCGTTGGCACGGGCCACTGCAGTGGCGTGCGCCACCGCAGCCCGGTGGGCAGCCTCGGCGTGGAGCACGGCCGCCCGGTGGGCAGCAGCGGCTTGGGCCGGGGTGGGGTGGGTGGTCACCGCTGCGCCAGCGCTCGAAGCGGTGGCGAGGGTGGGGATGACGATGCTGGCCAGGACGGCCGGCATCACGACGTTACGGAGCACGCGGTGCTTGCGCATGTTGCGCCTCTCCTTCTTTGCAGAAGAGCCCTCAGGTGAGGACCATTGAGGTGGGCTTCTATGCGGGCATCCGTCGGTGTGCATTCAACTCGCAAGCCGAAGTCGGGAAGGACGTTCGACCCTGGGCTTTCGCCCAAACGATGTGCTGACGGTGAGTCCCTAGCTACGAGCGGTCGTCAATTCCTCCTCTGCGGCCGAGCACAGGCTCAGCTGCGAATGCAATGGTGCCGCTGGGGGACTTCCCCGCCTCGAGGTGCTGGCCGACACGCAGCGAACCCTCTCAGCTACCACCCCGTTCTCCGGGGCGGCTGCGACACCGTCAATGTGACAGTTCGATGACCGTAGCGAGGAGCTGTGTCAGGTCCAAATCGATCCTGAGAGAATCCCAACAGAACGCTGAGAGAGACGTGACATTGGCTCGCCGAGCCACTAGAAGGCCCCCCCCGAGCCAACTCCGCACCCAGTCGTGCGCCCCGGTTGGGGCCAGAACCCTTGTGGGTACTGGGGTTTCAGCGATCTTGGTAGCGGGCGGCCGGAGTGCCTGGTGGGTTGGACACGCCAGCGATGGCATCGGGGTTCTGCACCACCAGCTCGCACTCGAGGCCATCGGGGTCGCGGAAGAAGACCGACAGGACGGGTCCGAAGTCCGTCACGAAACGGTCAGCCGCGCCTCGGGCGATGAGCCGCTCACGAGCCACCTCGAAGGCCTCGAGGCTCTCGGCCTGCAGGGCGAAGTGGTCGAGGCGTCCCCGGCCGAACATCGGCGTCTGGCGCTCGGCCTCGGTGTTGCCGGTGATCTGGAAGACGTTGAGCTCGGCTGAGGCCCCGAGGTGGATGACGCTCAGGTGGATGTGGGCCTTGGTGGGGTCATCGGGGAACTCCTGGCCGTTGTAGCCAATCTCGGCGTCGAAGACCTCCTTGTAGAAGGCATGGAGCCGCTCGGCATCCATGGTCAAGGTGGCGACGTGGTTGAGTCCGCTCAGCAGCATGGTGTTCTCCTTGGTTCGGGCTGAACCTACCCCGGCGTTGGGTCCTTGGTGCACGGACCGCAAGGCGAACCGCCGGCGGAGTACCCTCCCCATAGGCGTGGCCGCCACGTGGGGCCGCCCATGAGCCCAGGGGGCGTCGATGACCACCACCAGCCCAGCACCGGCCACCAAGGATCCGGCCGCCTCGATCGCCATTCGCCGGGTCGAGCTCGTCCCCTATGGGGTCGAGGTCGGTCCGGTCACCCACCTCGCCGCCGAGCGAGAGCGGTTGAGCCAACTGCGCTTTGCGCACTTCGAGGTCCGACCCCTGTCGGCCACCATCGGCGCCGAGGTCCAGGGTCTCGACCTAGCCCAGCCCCTCAGCGCTGCCGCCTTGGCGGAGTTGCGGCAGTGCTGGTTGGACTTCAAGGTCCTGTTCTTCCGGGACCAGCCGCTCACGCCGGCCGAGCATGTGGCCTTCGCCCGCCAGTTCGGTGAGCTTGAGATCCATCCCTTCATCCCCTCAACCACCGGCCAGCCTGAGCTGGTGCGCTTCGAGAAGGAAGCCACCGTGGGGGGCTTCGAGAACGGCTGGCACTCCGACGTGTCCTGGCGAGAGGTGCCTTCCGCCGGTGCGGTGCTTCACGGGATCGAGATCCCTCCCGTGGGTGGCGACACCTTGTTCGCCGACATGTACGCCGCCTACGACGGCTTGAGCGAGGACCTCAAGGCCGAGATCGACGGGCTCGAGGCGGTCCACGACTTCACCAAGGTCTTCGGCCACACCTTGGACGACGACGCCAAGGTGGCCATGCAGCAGCGCTACCCATCGGTGACCCATCCGGTGGTGCGTACCCATGAGGAGACGGGCCGCAAGCTGCTCTACGTCAACCGCTTCTTCACCAGCCACATCCTTGGCCTCGAGGAGGCGGCATCGATCGAGCTCATCAACCAGTTGGCCGCCCAAGCCGAGCTGGTGGAGTACCAGTGCCGATTCTCGTGGCAACCAGACTCGGTGGCCTTCTGGGACAACCGCGCCGTGCAGCACTACGCCTCGAGCGACTACTGGCCCCAGCGTCGAGTGGTGGAGCGGGCGTCGATCATCGGCTCGCGACCCCGCTGAGGGTCACCGCCGCGCTGGCTCGCTCAGCGCGCGCCTTCGTGGAACAACGAGATGGTGCCGTACTTCGCACTCGAGGTGGCAACGAGTCCCGTCGTTGGATCGATGGCCACCAAGGTGGGGTAGGAGCCGACGGGCACTCGGGCGATGGTCGCTCCGGTGGTGGGATTCACCTCGAGGGCCGCGTTCTGGTGGGCGGCCACGACCACGAGCCGCCCGGTGTGCGGATCGATGGCGGCGGCAATGGGAGAGTCGCCGAGGGTGAAGCTGTGCAGCACCTTGCCGGTGGCGACGGACAAGGTGGCGACGGTGCCGACGTTTGGATTGGTGACCACCACCGTCGAGGCTGCGTCGTTCACAGCGAGACTGCTCGGTTCGGCATCGGCGGTCAGGTGGCTCCACAGGTGCGCCCCCGTTGCGCCACTGAACGCCTCAACCTCCCCGCCCCTTTGACTCACGAGCACGGAGTTGGTGGTGGGGTCAATCGCGAGGGCGAGAGGGAACAGATCGACGCTCTCAATGCTCCTCATGATGGTGTTGGTTCGAGCGTTGACCTCGATGAGTTGGGCCAACGCGGCGGTGTCGATGGTGGCGGGGGTCGTCGAGCTCGTCCCGTAGACGTACGCGATGGAAGGGGGAACCCAGGCAGGGGTGTCGGCCACCCACACGGTGGCGGTGGCGGGATCGACCACCACTCCTGCGCCGGCCGTTCCGGTCCCTAGGGCGGTGAGTTGTGCACCGGTGCGGGCGTTGAAGGAGAAGAGGAACGCACCAAAGTCAGGCTCCCACGAGGGGACCGAGGTGGCGTAGAGCACATCGGTGGCGGGATCGAAGGCCAGGCCATCGACGTACTCTCCTGGGACCGGGATCTGACGCAGGACCCGTCGAGTGTGCTCGTCGAGCACCTCGATGCCCCCCGGGTCCCCGACGAACATTCGGCCGCTCGAGGGATCGAAGACCACTGGAGGGCTGTAGGGCTCACCGACCTTCAAGGTGGTGACCGCGGCCCCCGAAGTGGTGCTCGAGGTGACGCCAGCCACGGTCAAGGCGCCAGCCACGACGCACACTGCCAGCCCGAGTGGTGCGAGCATCTTCAGGCGCATGGCACGTCCTTCCTCGCCTTGGTCTGAAGAACCCTACCGACGGATCGGCATGCCGCCAAGGAGCACGAAGCTCGAGGAGCTGCCCTCGTTCTGTGCTCGGCCTCACCGAGGAGCGTGGTGCACTTGGCCGAGGATGGTGACCCCCCAGACGATGATCCCCCGTGGGATCCCGAGTGCCCCGGTGGACGGGGTCCCGGTCACCGAGACCGAGAGGATGTGCATTCCGGGGATGCCCTTGGCGATGGTCTCCGCCGCTGAGGCCACCATGGCGGCGTGCTGGTGGGCGGACCAGGCTTCCCAGGTCGATCGCGGCGCGTTGGCGGCTGGCTGGGCCTCAGGTACGGTCACGTGCCCGACACCAGGCACCCCCACCGTGCCGGCTGCGAGGTCGAGGGAGGCGTCTTGGATGGTCCGCGTGGCACAGATGGGCGGCGGTGTCCCCGTCGCCACCTCGCACATGGCGGCGATGAGGTAGTTGGCGCTGCCGTCGATGACCTTGGCCACCGACGAGGTGGGGTCGTTCAGATCGTGGGCGATCTGGGTGGAGGTCAACCCGACCAACACCGCGGGGTTGGCGATGGCCCCAATGGAGCGGTAGCGCCCACCGATGCTCAGGTACGGCACCCCGCCCCCTGCTCGCTTGGCTGCTGCCCAGGTCTGCGCCTGGGGTCCATCGAGCCTGGTGCCGGCTGGGACCTCGAAGCGGGCATCGAGCTCCACCGGATCGAAGCTGAGCGATGGGCTGTGGAAGCGCGCACCGGTGAAGGTCCAGGACTGCAGACCCGGGAACACGTCGTTGGCGGGGCTCGACACGGTGGAGCCGAGCTCGGTGAAGGTCCCGAACCTCGACAGGGCCACGAGCACCGCCCACCGCTCGAGGGTGCAGTAGGGGCAGTGGTCGCTCTCGACCAGCACCACCGCCGGGCGTCCATGGGACCCCAGGGTCCTGGCGTGGGCAACGGGCGCCGGAGGGGTGACGGCGGTGGGGAGCCCAACTGCGGCCAAGGTGGCATCAGGGACCGTCAGTCCTGGCTCGAGGTAGCTGGCGACCTCGACGGCGCTCGTCGGTTGGGGACGGCGTGTCGGCGAGGTGCTCGACGGCAGTGCCGCCACCACGAGCGCCACCACCACACATGCCGCCACCATGAGCTGGAGTCCCTCCCTGCGGTGGCGCCGACGGTTCCGCGCTCGGAGGTCGGCGAGGGGTGCGGGGGGCTCGAGGACGGTGTCGAGGACGGGTGCGAAGAGCTGGTCGAGGTCAACCATGTGTGCCTCCTTGGGCTGGGTCGTTGAGCAGGTGCTGCAAGCGGTTGCGAGCGTCGATGAGGGTCGAGGAGACCGTGCTGCGACTGATGCCGAGGGCGCGGCCCACCTCGAGCTCGGTGAGGTCGGCCAGGTACCGCAGCACGATGACCTCGCGCTGTCGCTGGGGGAGCTGGGCGACCACGGACCACAGCTCGCCCGCCGGTCCAGGGACCTCGGTCGGGAACACCTGGCGTCCCAAGAGGCGGCGCTCGAGGGTGCGTCGTCGGCCGTTCCGACGGGCGCAGTTCCTCGCCACCGTCACCGTCCAGGCCCCGGGTCGCGCCATGGCGCTGACCCGAGCCCAGCGCTCGAGGGTTCGAGCGAAGGCCTCGTCGGTGGCCTCTCGGGCCAGGTCGAGGTCGCCGGTGAGCAGCACCACGGTTCCGAGGACCCGAGGGTGCTCGGCGGCGTAGAAGGCCTCGAAGGATGCCTCGTGCACCGCGTCGAAGGTGGCGTCGGCTCGCCTGGGGTCAGGTTCCACGATGCATCAAGTCACACGAGTCCCCGAATGCCGGGTCGCCCGTTCGTCGGCTCGCTCTTGCGTGAGGAGACCTTCAGGTGGTGGCGGTGGGCCCACGAGGGCCCGCTACCGCTCAGGCCTTGGCGACGAAGGGTCCGCTCATGGCCGGGATGATGGTCTCGCCGTAGGCCAGGAGCGTCTCCTCCTTGGCGTCGTGCTGGAGGTAGATGGCGAACTGGTCGACGCCGATCTCCCGCAGCTCCTCCAAGCGCTCGAGGTGCTGGGCAGGGGAGCCGAAGAGGCAGAAGCGGTCGATGACGGCATCGGGCACGAAGTCGGCGTGGGAGTTGCCCGCTCGGCCGTGCTCGTTGTAGTCGTACCCCTGTCGACCGGCGATGTAGTCGGTCAAGGCGTGGGGGATCTCCACCTCCCCTGAGGTGCCGTAGCGCTCGACGATGTCGGCCACGTGGTTGCCCACCATGCCGCCGAACCAGCGGCACTGGTTCCGCTGGTGGACGAGGTCATCGCCCACGTACGCCGGGGCGGCCACGCAGAAGGTGACCTCTGCGGGGTCACGACCGGCTTCCTCAGCGCCTTGGCGCACGGCCGCGATCATCCAGCGGGCCAGGTCGGGATCGGCCAGCTGCAAGATGAAGCCGTCACCAACCGCCCCTGCCAACTTGAGCGCCTTGGGGCCGTAGGCCGCCACCCAGACCTCGAGGCTGGAGGCCGAGGCCCAGGGGAAGGTGAGGTTCGAGCCGTTGTAGCTGGTCGTGCCTCCATTGGCGAGGGTTCGGATGACCTCGATGGACTCCTCCAAGGTCTTGAGCGTGGTGGGCCGACCATTGGTCACCCTGACCGCCGAGTCACCCCGGCCAATGCCACAGATGGTCCGGTTGCCGTACATCTCGTTCAAGGTGGCGAACAGCGACGCGGTGACCGTCCAGTCACGAGTGGCGGGGTTGGTGACCATGGGACCCACCATTACCTTGCGGGTGCGGTCGAGGATCTGGGAGTAGATGACGAAGGGTTCCTCCCACAAGATGTGGCTGTCGAAGGTCCACACGTGGCTGAAGCCGAGGTTCTCTGCCCGCACGGCCAGCTCGACCACGCGCGACGCCGGGGGGTTGGTCTGCAGCACCACACCGAAGTCCATTGCTGCTGCTCCTTCTGCTCGAGAGCCCAAGGCTCAGATGAGGTACTGGCTCAGCCCGCGCGCTACGTAGCGCCCGTGGCCGGTGCGGCCGTGGTAGCGGCCTTGGTCGATCACGACGGTGCCACGGCTCAGCACGGTGTCGACGTGGCCGTCGACGTGGATGCCCTCGTAGGCCGAGTGGTCCATGTTCATGTGGTGGGTGGCCACCGAGATGTCGGTGGTGCCGTTCGGGTCGTAGAGGACCACGTCGGCGTCTGACCCGGGGGCGATGACACCCTTCTTGGGGTACATGCCGAACATGCGAGCCGGGGTGGTCGAGGTGACCTCGACGAAACGGCTCAGGCTCAGCTGCCCGGTGACCACGCCTTGGTAGAGCAGGTCCATGCGGTGCTCGACCGAGCCGATGCCGTTCGGAATCTTGGAGAAGTCACCCTTGCCGAGCTCCTTCTGGTCCTTCATGCAGAAGGGGCAGTGGTCGGTGGAGACCAAGGAGAGGTCATTGGTCCGTAGGTAGCGCCACAGGGCTTCTTGGTGCCCATCGGCCTCGGCCCGCAAGGGGGTGGAGCAGACGTAGGCGGCGCCGTCGAACCCGGCCTTGGACAGGTGCTCCTCCAAGGACAGGTAGAGGTACTGTGGGCAGGTCTCTCCAAAGACGTTGGCGCCGAGGTCTCGGGCGTGGGCCACGGCCTCAACCGCTTCTTTGGCCGACATGTGCACGATGTACAGCGGGGCCTTGGCCACCTTGGCCAGCATGATGGCCCTGTGGGTGGCCTCGGCTTCGAACTCCACTGGGCGGGTGAGCGAGT